>JAGLXI010000241.1 GCA_023132995.1 Candidatus Zixiibacteriota bacterium
ATTAATTGTGAGTCAATTCGCAGTCCCGTTACAGGGCTGAGAATCGGTTGACAATGTGGAGCGGGTTGTTTAGTTTGCGACAAACATAGTGGGGTGAACCATGAAAAGTATTATTGCATTGTCGGCTCTGCTACTGATAGCAGGTTGCGAAGGGCCAACCGGGCCAATGGGTGAACAAGGCGAACAGGGGCTGACCGGGGAGACGGGTGAGACAGGTGAGACGGGTGAGACGGGGCCAACTGGCGAGACGGGGCCAACCGGGCCACCGGGGCCAGCGGGCGAAGAAGGCGCGACCATCATTTACGTGACGGGAACAATAGCCCAAAGCAATTACAACCTCTACGGAGGGGAGTATTACATTGACATTGAGAGTGTTGCGGTGGACGAAAATGCCGTCACTCAAGTGTACCTTTCCCCGGATAAGACGGAATGGATGTGGGTATCAACTTGGTTCTATCTTGATGACGACATAATATCTATCTACGACCCCAATCAGGATTATCTCGGCTGGGATTACATGATAATGATTATCCCCAATTCCAGCGGCTAACAGGGAGACAGACGAAGGGTATGACGTGATTTGCCCAACAGTCCGAAGAGAGAAAGCGGAATAGCCATGGACGAATGGATGGGCTTGATCTGGTTTATTAGCTCTGTGCTAAGCATTGCCCTCATAATATGTTTTTTGTGATGGTCCGGCGAGTGTGTAGTCTGGAGCGGTTATTATTGGCGATGTACATTGCTGCCCTACACGGTTTGGGCGAAGGATCGTGGGTACGATGCAAGTGGTGCCAGCGTTCTGTTGTGGTGGGTCTCGCTCGTTGCCCGTTTTGCAGCAGAGAGATTTCGACTACGAAGGTGAAGCAGGCGGTAGAAAATGATTGACGGTCATTACGTGCCGTATGCCTCAAGAAAGGAGAAATGCCCTGAGAAGTGTTTCTCACATCAGTCCAATCTGTTCTTTCGCACAAGACAAAGCAGCGTGCCGCAGATCACCAGCGCCAGCGAAATATAGGTGACTTTGTGATAGCTGCTCACAAACGCCGCCGATTCGGTCACATCCACGGAGTGTTGGGCCTGAAAGTACGAGAACAGCGCCGTTGAAAGAGCTACCCCCAAACCCATGCCGATCACGCGCGTAGTAGAGATGATTCCCGACACTACCGCACGTTTCGTATCCTTCGCAGAACCCATAGCAGCCGACGAGTTGGGGGTATTGAATATGCCGCTACCGATTCCTACCAAGACCAGCGATCCGGCTATGTAGCTATTGCTGCTGTCCGCTTCAAGCCCCAGCAGCAGCCACAGGCCGATCGATAGAGTAAGCATCCCGGTCGTAGTAAGCAGCCGATAGCCGATTTTGTCAGATAGCCTTCCGGAAAGTGGGGCGCACACGAACATAGTCACCGGCAGAAGAGTCAGGAACAGACCAACCGTCCTGGGAGGCAGGTTTTTCACGTTCTGCAAGAAGAACGGCACCAGAATCAGCACTCCCGAGATAGCCACAAACAGCAACAGCATGGCCGCTATGGAAGTTGAGAACTGTCGATTCCGGAAGAGATCAAGACCGATGATGGCGCGCTGGGGTTTCGACTCCAGGACAAAAAACACCAGGAAGGCGAGCGCCGAGACCGTCCACGAGCCGACTATACGGTAGTCCGTGAGCGGGTGATCGCTCAGAAGCGAAAGCCCGACCATCGCCGTCAACAGGCCGACCGACAGCGCCAACACCCCGCCGGTTCTCATTCTCTTAGTGCTTTTCGGGACAGGGAAATTCTTGAAATACCGAAAGCAGAGAATCAATCCAACCAGGCCGATGGGAAGGTTGAGGTAGAATATCGAAGGCCACGGCCAGATTTCAAGCATGAACCCGCCCAACGGAGGACCGGCCATCAGCCCGGCGGAAACCATCATTACCATCAGCCCGATACCCTTTCCTCGCTCCCGGCGTGGAAAGACAGTGGCGACCATACCCGTCCCTATCGCCTGGAACATCGCCGAACCGGTCGCCTGGACTACCCGACCGAAAACAAGCATGGCGATAGTCCCGCTGAGCGCACAGATCAAAGAGCCGACGATGAACAAGACGTATCCGAACTTGTAAGCGAAGGCGTAGCCTTTTCGTTCGGTCCAGGCTCCGAAGACCATCAGCAACGAGACAAGAGTCAAAGAATAGGCCAGCACCACCCAGGCGACAACGTTCACGGTGCAGTTCAGGTCATCGGCGATGGTCGGCAGGGCTACGTTAAGGATCGAGGCGTCCAGGGTGCCCATGAAAGTCCCGATTGCCCCGATAGTGAAAAACTTGTACCGGTTGGCCTGTATGAACTCTATGGACAAGAGGTGCTCGACCTTCCTAAGTTATTGTCCTAAAAAAGATTGACAACGACTGGAGACTACCATAAGCTAAGGAAAAGTTGCCGTCAACTTGTTTTTGCATACATAACTGAACAAGATCAATGCTGGTGCGTCTATTGATTGAGTCAAGAAACATCGGGGTATGAACAAAGAAGTCCCCGAATTGGTTAAGAGGTTTGTTGAAGGTGACCAGAAGGCCTTTGCGGATCTGGTCACGCGGTTCCAAAAGAAACTGTATGCGCTGGCCTACCGGATTCTGGGCAATCATCTCGATGCAGACGAGGTTGTCCAGGAGACCTTTGTCAGGGTATACCGAAAACGCAAGGAGCTAAAAGATGTAAACTACTTTTCGACGTTTCTGGTGCGGATCGCCACCAACTACGCAATCGACCTGTTGCGTAAGCGCAAGGGACACAGCAGCATACTGGAGGACACCACGTCTCTGCCGGGTAACGTCCAGTTGAGTTTGTCGCACAGGGTGGCCACGCCGAGTGAAATGTTCGAAAACAAGTGGTTGATGGAGGAGATAACCAAGGCGCTGGAGAAGCTGCCGCCGAGGCAGAAGCTCACCGCCATCCTGCATGACATCGAGGGTTACAGCAAGGCGGAAATAGCCGATTTCTTTGAGTGCCCCCAGGCTACAGTCCGGTCAAACCTCCATATAGCGCGCACAAAACTGAAGAAGATACTGAAGAAGCGACTCAGCTCGAAGGAGCAAAAATGACATGTCAAACGGCTTTGTCGCTCTTGGATGACTTCGTTGACGGCGAACTCTCACAGGCTCTGGCCGAGGAGGTCAGCGTTCACCTTGAGGGTTGCCCGAGATGTCGGCTGGAGGCCGATGAAACGAAGAGCCTCAAGGAGCTACTGAGACAAAGCGAAGTCCGTGATCCCGGTCGGGATTACTGGCCGGAAACCTCACAACTCATTCTGGCCAGAACAGTCCAATCCGCGTCGGCGCAGGAACCTCACCACACAACGGCGGATCAGTTGGCGGACCAGCGCAACGCCTTTGTCCGGGCCTTGCTGTCCCTGGCTGCATCACTGGTGATTCTTGTGTCGGCTGTCGTAGTCGGCCAGAGTCAGAAGTCGACCGCGACCCTCAGCAGCCCGGACAACCCTGTCCTGCTGACCAGTTCGCTGGCTCAGCGGTTGGACCCGGATTTCCAGATCGTAACGCACGAGGAACGGACCCGGCTGGCCAAGGGTATGCTCCTGATGGGCCCGCCCGGCCCGTTCGGACGCATTGCGGGACTGATGGAGTTAATCAACCTCGCCTCACCGGGGTTTACCGAACCATAAACGGAGGAAAGAATTGAAAACCTTAGCCGCCATCATTACAATTGCTTTGACCGCAGTCCTGATCTTCAGTTGCACCGGAGGGGAAAAGAAAATCAGCCTCCGGTTCAAATATGAGCCAGGAATGACTCTGGGCTACGAGCAGACGACCAAGCGCACCTGGAAAGCCGTGGCCGGGGACTCAGTAATGGAAGAAGGCCACCGAACCTATTCCGTAGAATTGAGAGCCAGTGTCATCGACCTCTCGAAAGACGGAATTGCCGAACTGCTGGACAGTACGACCTGGACCTATACCGCGCCCGGCAAGGAGGATTCGACCGCGCTCGACACTGTAGAAAGTCTGCAGGTGACGAGGACTTTCGTCAAACCCAACGGACGGATCAGCGATGTCATCTACCCCAGCGACAAGGATGTCAGTTCGATAACCTGGCTCAAGAACTACTACGAACAGGGCATGCCGGTGTTTCCACCGGGGGAGTTGTCGCCCGGCTACAGTTGGACACAGACTACCAGGGTCCTGCTGCCGGACGAGACGATGAACGCCTTGACTACCTACAAGGTGAAGTCGCTTGCCCGCGAGGCCGGGTACGATTGCGCCGTAATTGAATTTACCGGCAACATGATTATCCCGGTGGAGCCCGGCAAAGAAAAGGACGGTGACTGCATCAGACGCGGTCACGACCAGATCGACGTCACCGGGGTCAGCTATTTTGCCTATAAGGAGGGTATCGTCGTTCTGGAACGCCACAACTGGGAACTGGCGGGTCACAGGGAAAAGGTCTGCAAAGGCGAAACGACGGAATACCTGGTGATGTCACAATCTCAAATCGAGTTCCGCCTGGTGAGTTTCTTGAAACCCTGAGCGGCGTCATCAAGCGCTGCCCGAGCGCAGATTCCCCACAAGACAGCAACCGGCAGTCTCGTGCTGCCGGTT
>JAGLXI010000242.1 GCA_023132995.1 Candidatus Zixiibacteriota bacterium
AACACGGCCACCGTGTAAGGAAGATGCATGAAAAGCCCCAGGACAATCAGACCCAGTCCGAATGCCAGCCGCCCGACTATCAGGGCCGCAATAAGGGCGACGTAGATATTCAACCGCAGCCGCCGGTAGGCCAGCCCGGCCACAAGACCGTACAGGGGTAACTCCAGCGACATCAGCGGCACAGCATAGGTGGGAGGCATACCGGTCAGAAGGTAGGACAGCCCCGGCGCCAGAAGTCCGACCAGGACGCCGCTTTGAGGGCCCACTAAGAAGCCGGCCAGCAGGACCGGAATGTGCATGGGCAGAAACACTCGCCCACCAAGACCCGTGGCGTGAAAGCCTATGGGAAGCAGAACCGCCAGAGCGAGATAAAGAGCCGTGTGTGTGGCGAGCCTGGCGCTGAGAGTCATCTCCGGTTGTCTCCGAATGCTGATCCTATTCTGCGTTGACAGCCGAGGCGAGGTACAGCCCCGGGTGATCCTGTACACTCAGGTGTGAGAACCGACTGCTGTCGAACATGATCCGAAGCTTTTCTTCAGGAGGGATCTCATCATGCTTCACAACACCGCCGATTCGGTTATGGATGTCCGCCACTTCCCCGGAGGAGGAAAGGTGGAGGATATAGAACTTCGCGCCGCCTTTTAGAACTCGGTGTATCTCGGCGATGGCCTGCTGTTGATTGGAGAAGTGGGGAAAAGCGGCAAAAGCCACACCCATGTCAAAGCAGGAGTCGGCAAAAGGAAGCTCGATGGCGTCGGCGTCGATGACGTTGATATTGGAGAAAGGAAAGTTACGGTGTGCCCGCACGGCCATCTGAAGCGAGAAATCAACCCCCGTAACCGAGCCCTCGGGACCGACCCTGCGGCGCAGCATGTCGAACAGAACACCGGTACCACATCCCAGATCGACAATATCCATGCCCCTTTCGATGTGCAGCCTCTCGACAATGCGGGCTAATCGCTCAAGGTCCTCGGCGGTGAACATCAGATCCCACTCGGCCGCCAGCAGGTCGAAGAATTCCTGATGCTTGTTGTGCAACATTGAGGCAATCTATTTGGGGGCTGAATGATGTCAAGCACTTTCCACCTGCCGGGCGCTCTATCCGGCAGCATCACAGAGGGGGCCGCTCCACTTCCAGGGTATGCTTGCCGATCAGCGCCGCCCAGAACAGGCCATGACCAGTGATGTATTGTTTGGCTGTCACGCGCATATCCAATCACCGTCCCTGACTTATACCGTCGACATCCAACTCGTTTCCGCCTGCAACTGGACATCCTGCTTCCGTCTAAGCCAAATCTACAGAGCCGCATCCTGGTTCAAAGCTCCAATCTGTCCCCTTTGTGCTGAAATGCCACCATATGCGTAGCGTAAGGGACAGATTGACAGACAGTGAGATGACCAGAGGCCCTTTCCGCAATCTATCCACGTTGCTCTCCCGAGCAGTGGTAACAAACAGAACCGCTACTCTTTCATACCGGCCAGCATGGGGTGAGAGTCGGCACGGGGGCCGGTGGCGCGAGCCGCTCGGATCTTATGCACCAACTCAATCGAGGGTCGCGCGTCAGCCAGCCCAAACCCCCGACCGGCCAGCGTTTCACGATACACGATGGTATGCAGATCCCCAAAGCCTCCGGAGAACTCTATTTCCCGACCGTCGATGGTGATCGAGCGGTAGGTCGGCTGACCTTTGTCAATAGCTTCCCGGGGCAGGTCGTCGCGGTCAATCGACAAAAACCACTGGACGCGCGCCCTCGGCAATTCAAGGTAACCACCCGTCCTGGTCGGTGAGGCAAGGTGCACGTCACTTCGCTGCACGTCGCCGAACAACCACATCAGCAGGTCGAAGAAATGAATGCCGATATTGGTCGCCAGACCACCGGAACGATCGCTTTGGCCTTTCCACGAGACCAGGTACCATGGCCCGCGCGAGGTGACGTAGGTCAGCCGCACGTCCTTTTTCGTGTCGTGCGGCTCCCGGCGGAGGCTTTCCCGCAGCGCGATCAGTGACGGATGCACCCGCAATTGCAGGACCGTGAAGATACGGTGGCCGCTTTCCTTCTCCAGTTCGGCCAGGGCTTCGATATTCCACGGATTTAGCACCAGCGGTTTTTCGCAGATGGCGTTAGCGCCGATCCGCAACGCGAACCGCGCGTGGGCGTCATGAAGATAGTTGGGAGAACAGATGCTGACGTAGTCGACCGCGTCCCCCTGCCCCTGACGCCGGAGTTTTTCGACATGCCGGTCGAAACGCTCGAACTCGGTGAAGAACATGGTATCCCGAAAGTAACTGTCGAGTACCCCCACGGAGTCATGAGGATCCACGGCGGTCACAAGAGTGTTGCCCGTTTCCTTTATCGCTTTGAGATGGCGCGGCGCTACATATCCGGAGGCGCCGGTCAGCGCGAAGTTCTTTGGCATCTGTATTCCACCTGGCTTCCGTTGCAGTTCAGTAGCAGATTATGGTAACAGCACCGGGCGGCAAATGCAAGATCAAACCGGAGCCGGGCGGCTTCGTTTTCTATTCTAAGGGGGGGGGGCAAATGCACGATGACGACGATCAATGCCGCATATCATGCCAGACGGTGAAGGCGCTGCGGTCGAGGCTCGCGGGCCGGTCGAAATGGTCGAGGAACTGGCTTGCCAGGAGTTGCGTGGATAAAATCCCGATAAACGACATGTTGTCCTTAAACGACAGATGGGCATGAGATAGCTTCGCGCACTTGGCCCTGAGCTTAGTCACGCTGTCGGGTCGGAATATCCCGGCCTTTTGAAGTTCCCGCTCGGAAAGCAACTCATCAATGTAGGCCGGAGGGTTTTCCCTAAAGAAGCTGTTGGAATCGGGCGCCATGTAAGGCTGTTTGACGCGTTGCAGGATTTCCGGGGGTAGTTCGTCGGCCATGGCTTTCTTGAGCGCGAATTTCTCAGTTAGGCCGTGAATTTTGTACAGGGGCGGAATCCGGGAGGCAAACTCCACCACTCGATGGTCCAGGAAGGGATAGCGCCCCTCCACCGAGTTGGCCGCCGACATCCGGTCACCCTGGGAAGAAAGCAGGTAGCCCGATAGGAGGGAACGGGCTTCGAGATACTGCGCCCGCGCCAGGTGGTGCCAACTTGAGAAGCCGGCGGGGAGACAGTCTGCAAACGCTTCAAGCGGCTGATGGCCGGTGATTTCGGCCCGTACGTCGTCAGTGAAGAAATCCTTGATCTTCACGGTGGTGTTTATCCGGGGCATGTGCGAGTAGTAGTACTTGTCCGTCTGAGAGAGACCGGTCTTGTAAAACGTTTCCAGGTAGAACCGGGCGCGACCTGCTGTCAGGGGGAGGGTGGGATAGAGTCGCTTGAGCAGCAGGGGGCGCCACTTGGAGTCAGGATTGCGCGCCCAGAATCTGCGGATCAGTGTCTCTTTGAAAATATCGTACCCACCCAGTATTTCGTCCGCCCCCTCGCCGGTCAGAACCACCTTGAAGTTGCTGCGCCGTACCAGCCCCGAGAGCATCAGCAGTGGCGTGGGAGCGGTTCGGACAATGGGACGCTCGGTATGCTGCACGACGCGCGGGAAGTTCTCCGCTATATCGTTGTACGAGCATTTGACCTGGTGGTGGTTGGTGCCGAGATGCTCGGCCATCTGCTTTTGAAAGCCGGACTCGTCGTAGGCCTTGTCGTGGAAGGCAATCGAAAACGTCTCCACCCGCGTGTCGGTGAAATGTCTTATCAGCGCTGTCGTGGCCGATGAATCCAGCCCCCCGGACAGATAAGCGCCCACCGGAACGTCCGCCCGCAGCCGCAGCCTGACCGAATCAACCAGCAGCGAGTGTAGTTCCTCGGCCCAGGAGGATATTGTCCGGGAACGGTCGAACTCAAGTGGGAACTCCATCGACCAGTAGCGGTCGTGTTTGATTTTTCCATCGCGGATTTCAAGATAGGAGCCGGCCGGGAGCTCTTCTATTCCCTCAAAGGCAGTACGCGGGGGCGCGGTCGTCCACCAGGTAAAGATCTCGTCGAGACCCCGCAGATCGATTCGCCGCGGAATCGACGGCTCACAGAAGATGGACTTGATCTCCGAGGCAAAGTAGAACCGCCCGCCATGGGTCGAATAAAACACGGGACGAATCCCCAGCCTGTCGCGGGCGACAAAGAGGGTCTCCCGCCTCTTGTCGTAGACGGCAAAGGCGAACTGCCCGTTGAACCGCTCAAGACAGCCCTTCCCCCATTGCTCGTAGGCGTGAACGATAACCTCGGTGTCCGATTTGGTTCGGAAGACGTGCCCGGCCTTTTCAAGCTCCTCTCGCAGTTCTATATAGTTGAAGATTTCGCCGTTGTAGGTGATCCAGACGCTGCCGTCTTCGTTGCAGAGAGGTTGCGAACCCGAGGCCAGGTCGATAATCGACAGCCGCGCCTGGCCCAGAACGCATCTGTCGTCCAGGTAAACGCCGAACTCGTCCGGTCCCCGGTGACGGATGGCATTGACCATCCGGCCGATTAACTGCTCGTCATGGGGCGCCGTTCCCGTCGCTTCCAGTTGGTAATATCCGGCAATGCCACACATGGGTCGTTTGGAATTGACTCCCCGGCGTCTCCCGGTGCGAGTGCTCTCCCCTCAGTCGGCCTCAAGCGGATTCATGTGCAGGTACTCCGTGGCTACGATCTTCCGCCTGATGCCGGAGTATGCTCTCTCCACCTGCTCCACTGTGAGGTCCAGCACGGCGGCCGCCTGCGCCGGTGGGACGTCATGTTCCAGAGCATACCAGATCATGTCCATGTTGTAGAAGTCCAGACCGAAGAAGAACTCTTCCTGCGTCACCTCAGCGCTGTAGGTGTCAGTGGTTGGCGTGCGCTTTATGATCCCCTCCGGGACTCCTAAATACTGAGCCAATTGATACACCTGGACCTTGAAAAGATGCGCTATCGGTTTCAGGTCGGCGCCGCCGTCGCCATACTTCACAAAGAACCCTTGCTCGTGTTCGTCCTTGTTGCCGGTGCCGATGACCGCCCAGTTGCGCTTCTCGGCATGATAGTAGAGCGTGGTCATGCGCAGTCTTTGCTTCAGGTTCGACGCGGCCACAACCTGCAGGTAGGCTCTCAGCGGCATCCGTTTGGACTTCACTTCTCCGGCCTCGTTCTCAATGGTCAGGTTGAAGAAGTTGAACGTGCCCTTGTTCATGATGTTACCCGGGTTGACGATCTTTGCTTTCCAGGTCGAATCGAATTCGGGAAACACCAGCCGCATAGCCTCATCGCGCCGTTGGTAGCAGCCCATCCCGGCCAATCCGCCGGTGATGTTCTCGGTGATGGTCTCAAAACCGAATTGGGCGGCCAGTTCGGAGGCCAGGGTCGCGCTGTCGGGGGATGAATCGGTCTCAGGCATCATTATGCCGACAACCTTCTTCGGACCGAGCGCCCGCGCGCAAAGGGCCGCCACTACCGATGAATCAATCCCGCCGGAGATACCCACCACCGCTCCGCCCTTCTTGAGGAGATCGCCGATTTGCGTGAGTATGGTGCGGCTCAGGTGGTCAGCCACTTTGGCGGCGTCTATCCTGAGGCTGTTCTTATTGAATTCCAAGGTTGCCTCCTTCTATCTGCCCGGAGTTCTTCGATTTCTTCCCGCGCCAAAGGTAACCAGCGAACACAAACCGTACAAGCGCATATTACTGCCTCCGGCTCTATCTGGCGTTGAAAGGGTTATCTCGCGGGACGGCCGGCTCGTCTTTCGATCGCTCCCGACGAGGTGAACCGCTGCTGAATTCCTCGCCAATATACCGCGCGGCGTGCCTGACGGAAATGTGGCCATGGCCTTG
>JAGLXI010000243.1 GCA_023132995.1 Candidatus Zixiibacteriota bacterium
GACCGCCGGGCCGGGCGGAAGGTCGCTCCACTTGATGCCGAACTCGAGAACATTGGTGTCTGGCGGCAGGCTCAGATAGGCAAAGCCTTCGATGTCAAAGACCGGCTGCCAGACGCTGCCCTGCCAGACCGCCAGGGCGGTGTCGACACCATGAAGCCCGATAATCACCCGGTATTCGGCGCCTATGTCGTTGAGTTGAGTGCCGGCAAAATCCGTGCGCCCGGAAAGCGAACTCTGATCACTGTCAAAGTAGATGCCCAGGTCGAGCGTGGTATCGTCAAGAATGGTGTCATAAGGATTGTACCAGGATTCCGAGAACTCATAGCGCATCTCAAGCAGCGTGCTTGTGCTGCGTGCCAGCACCCTGGCGATGTCCGTTCTCCAGGGATCGTTGCCGTCCGCAATCAGAGCCTCCCACCGATAGAACACGGTCACTGTATCGGATATCCCCACGCGCCCTGCCGAGTCGTACGCTCTTGCCAGCAGCGTGTGCACATCGGCAATGGCCAGAGTTGAGGCATCCCAGAAATACTCATAAGGAGCCAGAGAATCGTCGGCGGCGCCAAGTTGTAACCCGTCTTTGTAGAATTCCACGTGGCTGATTCCAACCAGGTGAGTGGCCTCTACCGTCACCGTGACGCTGTCACCGATTATGGCGCTGTCCGGCGGCCAGATCAGCGCGGCCACGGGGATCATCGGATCCGGGCCGGTGGTGAACTCCCAACTGTAGTCGCTTTCAAGATGAATGCCCGACGTATCGGCAACGGCAGTCGTTATCGTGGCCGTATAGAGGGAGTTATACTCCAATGTGTCATCGGGAATGAAGGTAGCTGTCCTGGCGGAGTAAGTCACAATGCCGCCGGCGCTCGGGCTGAGGCCGAACGAGGACGGCGTCAGCGTGGCGGCGTCCATCGCCTTGGAAAACGTGGCCGATATCGGAGCGTACGCGCCCGTAGCGCCGTCTGCGGGATCTGTGGAGACAACCGTCGGCGGCAGGGTTTCCGGATCGTCAACGGTGGTGAACGACCAACTGTACGGTTCGGCCAGCCCGTTGCCGGAGGTGTCGGTTATCCCCGTCGTGACGGTCGCAGTGTAGACGGTAGAATAAGTAAGCAAACTGTCCGGGGTGAGCGTGACCGTGTTGCCGCCGAAAGCAAAGGCGCCATCGGCCTCATCAAGGATGAACGTCGAGGAATCGACAGATGCCGTGTCGATCGGCTCGGAAAATGTGACGCTGACACCCATATCGACTGCGACGCCCGTCACTCCGTCCGGGGGGCTGGTGACTTTCACCGTGGGCCGAATCCTGTCGCCGGTCGGGCCGGCAGGGTCATCCCCGTCGCAGACGATCAGGAGCGTGGCCGATAGAGCCAGAACGAATACAGCCAACTTCGGCATTCGCTTAAGATTCATGGGCGGATAGTCCTTGTCGATAACGTTTCGGTCAGTTGACAACTATATACGTAAGTCGACAAAACAGCGCAACATTCGAGGTGAAATCAATATGGCGGATGGGGGAACTGCCGGTAGCGGGAAATACAACACAGGCCGACGAGGCGAGCATTCATTGGCGCAAGCAAGCCCCGAAACGAGAAAACGTCAGAAGGCACAAGTGACAACCCAAACCATGCCCGACCGGTCAGGACTGTCAGAACCAGCCCAGTTCGTCCAGTTCCGGTATCTCGCGCCGCATTTCATAGGCCAGTTCGTCGAGCTCGTCAACCATCTGCTCGATCTTCTCAGCCTTTTTTTCCAGCTTCTCGGCCCTGGCTTCCAGTTTCCCGGCGTCCCTCTCCATGTCCTCCTCAAGGTCGTCGCCGTCATAAGACGTGAGGAACATCTTGAAGACCCGCCCGACGGCTTTCAGCCCGAGCTTCGCCCCGCTGACTCCGATCCTTGCCCCCTCCCAACCGATATTGTGGGCGTTGTCTCGAATCTCCAGTGCCCGCAGGTAGAACTCCTCGACCAGCTTCTGCTGATCATCGTCAAGGGTGACATGTCGGTCGTCTACATAGAGCTCGAAATCCTCGGTGATTTCAATGCGCTCGTCACGCCGGTCATGGCTGGCTATGACAAGGGTGGCGTCATCCAGATCAATCGAGATACCGTCATCGCAGCTGTAGTGCCGGTGAGATTCCCGCTCGTTCTTGTCGTCAGTGTCACCGGCGCCGGCTACCGAGAAAGCTGACAGTGACAGTATCAGCAGGCCTGCCAGGTACTTCATAGCTATCTCCAGTTATTGATGCGTTTGTCATTGAATACGCAACAGCCCCGGCAATGTTTCACCATGGACTGATGACCGGACGAACTACACACACGAAACCCGCGAAGGCTCACCAGCCCATCCCTCTCAGATTTGGACATGAAAACGGAAGATGAGTAGTCCCCCTGCGTTTCGTCCGGCTCTGCCGCGGGCTACTTCATCAAGATCATTTTCCTGGTTTGTGCGAAGCTACCGGCCTGCAGGCGGTAGAAATAGACGCCACTGCTGCGCCCGTGTCCATTCCAATCGAAGCTGTGATAGCCGTCCTGAAGGTAACCCTCGACGAGCGTTGTCACGCACTGCCCCATTATGTTGTATATGTCCAGCCTTACCGGCGACGCTTCCGGCAGGAAGAACGTAATGACGGTGACCGGATTGAACGGATTAGGGTAGTTCTGAGCAAGCTGGCACCCCTCCGGAAGACCTGCGGCTTTGGCCATGTCGTAGGTTTCGACATTGAGGGAGGGATCATAGACGGAGCCGGCGCAGACCACGTGATCAACGTAGAAATACCAGTATCCCTCCGGTTCAGCCACAGCGGCAGTAACGAAGACACTGGTGCCATCGTCGACGGTCGCGTCCGACACAAGCTGGCTGCTCGGCCCGGTAAAGTGCCCGTAGACGGTGGCGCCCGACACCGCGAAACCACGTTGATCCTGAATGGTGACTACGGCCCGCGCACGGTATTCATCATCGGACAGCATCTCCTGGGTAACCTCGATGCCGGAAACGAGCAGCGTGTCCGCTGGCGGCGGTTCGCCTCCCGACTCGATGTACATGAAGTCTATGCAAATGGAGTCAAACGACTGCCTGCCGCTGGTAGTATCGGTGTCCACCACCCTAATGTAGACGGTACCGGCGATACCGCCCGGAAGGGATGCGGAGTAGATCTCCTCCGCGGCGCTGTTGATCGTTACCAGGTGAAAGAAGGACGCGCCGTCCAATGAATACTCAAAGGCGAAATTGTCATGGTCGTCATTGTCGGGACGATAGGCCTCGACATAGAACGTGACGGCGCCGCCGCTGACGACGTCAAAACTCCAACCGTGTTCCAGGGTACTGTAGCTGTTTGAAGGATCGATCTGTGAGGCGACTTCGGTTATCACCTGATAGATGTTGTCGCTGGTGGCGGTCATAGTATAATCACCGAGCACCGTTCCCCTGACAGGCAGGTCCATCTGGGCGAACGAGAGCGAATAGCCTTGATGTCCTGTCACGGAAATGTAGTCGGTTCGAATGACTGTGTCGGAACCACAGGGACCGGTCGCAGATAGCGACACCGTGTAGTTTCCCGGATTCCGGTAGATATGATATGGATACTTCTGCTGCGACATGGCGCCGTCACCGAAGTCCCACTCCCACGCGGTAACATCGGTCGTGAAAAGTGGGGAGAAATTGACGGCCAATGGTTCCGACCCCGACGTCACGAAGGCGGAGAAATCGGCCACCGGGGAGCCGCCGACAACAATATAGTCCGTCATTATCATCGTATCCAAGCCACCGCAGACGGCGGTCACGATCAGCGACACGTCATAAGTTCCGGCATCCATGTAGGTGTGGACCGGGTTCTGATCCCCGGAACTCTCACCGTCACCGAAGCTCCACTCCCAAACCGTATTCTCCCCTGTCGATTGGTCAGTGAAACCGACTGTCAGTGTCGCGCAACCCGATAGTGGCAGAGCCGAGAAAGAGGCTGCCGGCGAATCGGCGACGACTACCTGATCGGGCAGGGTGACGGTGTCACGCCCGCACGGCCCGGTCACCATCAGTGATACCGTGAACCCCCCCGAAGTTTCATATACGTGGGTCGGATTTTGTTCGTCGGATGTGCCACCGTCGCCGAAATCCCACGCCCATGAGGTTATATCGCCGGTCGACTCGTTGGTGAAAGTCACCTGCAAAGGCCGACAACCGGAAACGGGCAAGCCGGAGAACGCCGCGAGCGGTTGCGCGCTCACCCTGACATAGCCCGACCGGACGAGGCGATCGGAACCCTCGGGATTGGATACCGTCAGGGAGACCGTGTAGACTCCCGGCCTGTCATAAGTGTGAGCCGGGTTTTGTTCTCCAGACTGACGGCCGTCACCGAAATCCCATGACCAGGAGTCGATCTCACCATCCGATCCGTCAGCGAACGAAACCACCAATGGCGCGCACCCGGTTGTGGGTGCACCGGAGAAGGCCGCTGTCGGACCACCGGTGACAACATCGGAAACAATAATGTAGTCAGCCTTTGTCTCCGTTGCCGATCCGGACGGGCCGCTCACGGTCAGCGACACGGTGTAGCTGCCGCTGTCAGCAAAGGTATGCGACGGGTTAGTTTCGACAGATGTTTGACCGTCTCCGAAGTCCCACTCCCAACCCGTAACATCCCCCACCGACTGATCCGTGAAACTGACCGTCAGTGGCGGCAGGCCGGAAGTTGGCGAACCGGAGAAGGCCGCCGAGAGAGCAACGTCCGTTCGGACGGTGAGGACATTCGAGAGCATTGACCAGTTAGGCACTTCGTCGGCCGCCATGATGGCAATGTAGTATTGCGTGCCAGGTGTCAGGTTCATGACTGTGTACGTTTCCAGGCTGCCGGCAGGTCTGGGAATCGGTTCCCCGATACACTGGACGGCATCGGCCCAGTTGCTTTGGGTGATCGGCCAGACAGCATACCGGATATCGTATTGACTCGCTGTCCCGACCGACCCGTCATCGCCTGGAGCCGACCAGGTCAAGCTGACCGTCATGGCCGTGATATCGGCCGCTACAGCACTACCGGGGACGATCAGGGCAACCATAGCCACCCATCCGATCAGCGAAAGAACGATAACACTGCGAACAACGCGCGCGCGCAATCCATGTTCTGCCCGGCGCTCGGTGATTTTCATTGCAGGCGCAACAACCTTGACGGTTTCCG
Source organism: Candidatus Zixiibacteriota bacterium (assembly GCA_023132995.1). Taxonomy (GTDB): domain Bacteria; phylum Zixibacteria; class MSB-5A5; order GN15; family FEB-12; genus JAJRTA01. The sequence continues at coordinate 5,169 of JAGLXI010000243.1, forward strand.
TTCACTTCCCAAGCCGGTCCTCAGGAAGTCACACCCGCGACACCCCTGAAGCCGGCGTCACTCCGGGAAAATCGGTATCTGGAAACCGGTTGGCTACAAAAACATCTGTGTCTTTCGTAGTTTGTGCCGGTTCGGCTCAGAGACCAGGGAGTCCCGGCGGGCGGCGCTCGGTGTGTCAGGAAACATTGTACGCGTGATAGCATGAACATGCTCTCGGGAAGAACTCGATGGCAGCGGGTTCGCCGGGGCGGTCTGACAACCCGTCCCGGCTAATCGACAGAGTGCACTTCGATCAGGTTAAACGCCCGGGCGGAAACCGTGAAACCCGGATGACGGCTCTGCCCGCTCAAACGTCCGTCGGTATCGTAAAACTCTACCAAAATATCGTGAACTCCAGACTCCAACTCGAAGTCGCCGACATGGATACTGCCGGGCAGGTACTGGCTCGAACGCAGGTCGGCGTTCTCAATCAGGTCCGTGCCGATATCAATGGCCGCTTTCTTAAGCCAACCACCCAGCCCGCCCGTGTCGGCTTCTTTCTTGAGCTTGTGGGCAGCCAGACCCTTGGAGATGGCTCTCGCCAGCGTGCGCAGGTAGATCAGCGACTTCCTGGCCGCGAACGTCTCCTCAGCCACACAGCCCACGTCCTCTAATAGCTGCAATTGGCCGACCGGTTGACCACCGACCAGAACCCGGATCGAGCCGACCATAGACGGCTGCGGGACGAGTTTCGGTATCGAGAACTTGAAATAGTAATCGGCCGACACTTTCATCGGCAGATGACTATACTCAGCCTGCTCATGCTCCGGGTCGTCATACAGCACCTGGACCAGGTCGAGATCCTTGTCGGTCCTGAGCCTCAGGTTCAGAGCCTCCTTCACCGGCGGTAGTCCAACCAGGGCAACGACACTGAGAATAGCCCCACCGCGGGAATCGTACTTGACCTCGGGGAGGGGGAAATCGTAGATGTGCGGCTGGGAGCGGAAAGCCTCGACCAGGAAATCGTAGTCGATCCGGGCGTCGTCCATTTTGCCGTTCGCCGCGTACATGTGCATGCTCAGGTAGCGGGCGAAAGCGTCGTTATGGAACCTGACCTTGTCTGCGTCATAGTCTATCTTGACCCGCCCGGTGTCATCGGGAGAACCGCGCTGCAATTGGGTCGCGGCGTCGGCGTATTTCTGTTCCAGCAGTTCGAGCTTGAGATTGGCGCGTCGTATTTCAACAAAGCCGGCCTCGAAATCGCTCAACGCTATGTAGTTGAGGGCCTTGATCAGATTGGTGTAGAGTATCTCGTAATCCTCTCCGGCGTACTCCAGCACGTTGTCATTGAGGACGAACGAGGCCGCCGCCCGCGATACCGACTTGGTGAACAATTCCTCGGCGGCCTCTTCGGCAAGGTGCAGCTTGGCGTTGCTGAAGGTGTGGTCACCGGCATAGTGACTTAGCAGACCGGCATCAATGAAATAGAGGAGCCGGTCTTTCTCGGCGTACTTGTTGTCCTCCCGGGCGAGTTCGAGTTTCTGCAGGGCGGCTTCGGGACAACCGGAGCGCAACTCGGCCGTGATCGGTTCATAGAAACCTTTTCTGGTAGCTACGGAACTGCAGCCGACCAGCCCGGAAAGAACCGCCGCAAAGCAGAGCAGTCTAAGCATGTGGGAACGAGGTGTCACCGGGACTTACCATTTGCGACTGCCCTGGGATATCCCCTTCTTGATCTTCTTGGTCTGGATCCAGACTTTCTCCATGCTTTCGATGTTGATCAGTTCAAGATCGGTCTGGTAGAAGACCACCCGGTTACTGCCTTCCTGGTCGGTGATCGTTTTGATGGCTCCCTGGAGGATAAAATCAGCCCCCGTCTCTTCGCGAAGGCGCTTGGCCGTTTCCTTGGAGGCGAATTCCTGCTGTTCGAAACGTTCCTCGCGGATCTCCGAGCGTTGTTCCTTGCTGGCGACAAACCTGATCTGGGCGGAGTTAATCAATTCACGTTCAAAGTCGGAGATGAATGTCTCCATGGCGATATGTTCGGAGGTAAGGTTCCTGATCGTGCCGACCGTCACCACCGGCTTGGCTCCCTCGGCGACGGCAAAATCCGTCAGCCAGGGCCGTGAGAGGCAATCAGCGATCATCTCCCGGGCCACCAGTCGCGAGTCAGTGTCGTTCCAGCGACCGCTCAGGTCGGTCACGGTCTCAGTATCGAGACGAGTTACGGTCTTTCCACCACCACAGCCCAACGGCAGGCAGGCTACCAGCAGCAACAGCAACAATTTTCTCATCACAACTCCTATTCCTTGGCTTCAAGTTACAGGTATTATCCTTTTCCGGCCGTAAAGCTACCGGAGCGGTTTTGGCATGGCAAGTTTTATTGCAAGCCGATTGCCCGGGCGGCACCTGTCAAGCACTGCCCTTATCGATTCCGTTGCTTCGCAGCAAGGCGGCCTCTATTCGGGCCTGCCGCCGACCATCCGGACAGTAACATTAGGGTAGGGTATCTCGATTCCCTTCTCCTCGAACTTCTTTTTCAACCTCTGGTTGAACTCGCGCCCAATCCCCCACTGCTTGATAGGTTTGGTCTTGAGGCGCGCCTTGATCATCACGGCCGAGTCGCCGAACTGATCAAGCCCAAATATCTCCAGTGGCTCAAGGATATCCTCCGCAAAGGCAGGATCCTTCCTCAGTTCCCGCCCCACCTCGTGAAGGACTTCGGTCACTTGATCGACATCTTCGCCGTAGCCGACGCCAATGTCAAGCACCCAGTAGGAATAGTCTTTGGTCATGTTGGTGACCAGATCGATCTTCCCGTTGCGGACATAATGCACACTGCCGGACAGGTCACGGAGAACAGTCTGGCGTAGGTTGACCTTTTCGACCAACCCGCTCTTGCCGGCGATCTGTACGACGTCGCCCACCCTGATCTGATCCTCGAGGAGAATGAAGAAGCCGCTGATCACGTCCTGAACCAGTTGCTGCGCCCCAAAGGCAACCGCGACGCCGACGATACCGGCCGCCGCCAGAACCGGGCCGATCCTGATGCCCAGTTCGTCGAGCGCCATAACCACCGCCACCACCAGCACCGCCACGTTAACCGCGGACAGCACCACCGACCGGAGCGTGTCGAGACGTTTCCGGGTTTCCTCAGTGGCCTCGTCACTCAGCATGCGAGCGAACAAACGCCGCAGAAGATTCCGGCCGATCCACAGGACGAGTGTGGTCAGGACAAGTATTACCAGCAGCCTCAACCCCGTGGTCAGCAGCCAGTCAATAACCGGTCTGAGATAGCTTTCAATATCCATCGTCACTCCTTGCTCCGTGTGTCGCCTAAAGGCTTGCTCTCATTGTTCTCGTGCGCGGTCGGTGTAAGGCTGGGCCGTCGCGCTCTTGATGGCCTCCTCCCCCCATCCCGACAGTCAAAAGGAACTACGGCCCTTGCCGTTTGTCAAGCGGCGCCGTCGATTCCCTGTCGACAGGGAATCGGCCTGATTTCTACTGTGAACGCCCGGCCTGTGACTGCGAACGTGGACCCTGCGAAAGTCATAGTAACTGAGGTTTGACATTGACGAGAGTATCCTGAAGGCGCATATTCCTCCGAGCACAGGAACGGCGACGTTGTACAGCGTGGAGGCGCTACCGGCGGCCTGTCGCAGGCGCTGCATCGGGCCATAGTCAAAGCTGACGAAAACCTGGACCGGGCATCGCCGCGAAACATAGCTATCGCGGATTCGTAAACTTATAGTGAAGCAGGACCAATCAACGACGCACATACAACTGAGGTTGACCACCCCTGTACCGGGGGTACATCATGTCCCCGGAGATTGGAGGTAGTGCCATGAACGTCAAGAACCTCTCCCGGATCGTGACGCTGTCGGCGGTTCTGGCCGTGTCTTCCCTGTCGGCCGGAAACTCCGACGAAACTAGGGAACACGAAACGCGCCCCCCTGACACCAGCATCGCCCGTGTGCTGGAATGCAGCGCGCCGATTGGAATCAATCGCTCCGACGACCCCGCTGTCCATACTGGAACGCGCCTGACACAGCAGGACACGCTCTACGTCCCCGCCGAAGCGCAGGTGACATTGCTTTTTCACGATGGCCGGGTGGTGCAGTTCGAGGGGCCAACGACGATAGGCCTGCAGTCCGGGTCAACCGGCAACAGCAAGGGACTTCTGACCAAGCTGGCCGGATCGTTGAGAGAATTGCTCTTTTCCAGTGCTAATGCCGGCCAGGATGTTCAATTGGGAGTGCGCGACGTCGGCCTGACCTCCCAGGAGAGCCTCACGGTGCCCCGCCTGATCCTGCCTATACCCAATACCAGTCTGAAAGAGGCACCAGGGCAATTGAGGTGGCAGCCGGTGGAGGGAGTTTTCCTGTACTCCGTGTCCCTTTTTGACAGCAACCAGCTCCTGTGGCAGGGGACAACCAGGAATAACTTCGTCGATATTGCAACGACCGACCTGAACCTGGCGCCGGGCGCTGAGTACACCTGGACCGTGGAGGCTGTTGTCGGCAATTCTTCGCTGCGTTCGCAGCCGGCGACGTTCTCTATTCTCAGTCAGAGACTCGTAGCGCAACTGAACAATGTCCTGGCTGATATTGACAACATGTCTCTGGATGGAAAATTGGCCGCCCGGTTGAAGCTGATCGCGCTGAGTGATTTCAACCTGAAGGATGCCTGCTTTGCGCAGGTGCAGGAGATCAGCAGGAGCGATCCCGGCGACTATGCGGCGCGCATGATGAAGGCGAAATTGCTTGAAGACATGGGCCTGTATGACCGGGCCGCTGAGATATACAAGGCCCTGCTGTTCAAATGAGTCGGCCAGGTAGTCGGTCACGGTTCTTGCTCCGTTTCCTGTCGGGTGCCCTCGCCGGGCGGCTGACCGTGGCCCTGCTGTCGTTGTTCGTTTTCGCCCTGGCTCTGAAATACCAGTGGCTTTCCAACGTCGATCTGAAGGTCTACGACCTCGGAACGAGGATGAAATCGACAGCGGCCTACTCCGATGTAGCGCTGATTGCGATCGACCACCATTCACTTCAGACCTGTTTCCCCCGCCCGGCCCTACCGGTCACGAGGCATCTGGCTCAGCACTCGCGACTAATTCAGCGGCTCGATTCCGCCGGTGTAGCCCTGATCGTCCTGGACCTGTTATTCGACCAGGCAGACACGGTCGACACCGACAACCTGCGCAGTTTTGCGGACGCTCTCGCGCGCAGCGGGAAAGTCGTCCTGGCCTGCGCTCTTGAGAGTCACGCTTTAAGCGACACACGGGGCGGCCGGGTCGCCACGCAAACACGGCTGGCTCATCCTCCTGAGGAACTCCGCGAGGCCGCCGTCATCGGACTGGTGAACGTGCCGCTCGATCAGGATGGCGTGATCCGACGCTGTTATTTCGGCAGGGTCTTTCAGCGGGACTACCTGCCGTCTCTGTCATCCGTCGTCGCGGCCTTGTACACGGGCGGCAAGCCGCCGGTGCGAGCGGACCGCTCGGATTTCTACATCGACTACTCGCTGGCCGGCGCGGCAGAGAGAATCCCTTACGAACAGATACTCGACGGCGACAACTGGCAGGAGTCCGTCAAGGGGAAAATCGCCATCGTGGGTATGACCGGCAATGGACCCACCGACACCCACCTGACGCCCCTGTCCCAAGGCGGGGAGGCGGGGTTCTTCAAAATCAGCGGTGTCGAGATCCAGACGCTGGCGGCGCAAACGCTGTTGATGGGAACCAGCCCGAGGCCGATGGGCCGGGCTGTGGCTTTCCTGTTGGGAGCTGCCATAATGGTTGTCCTGGGACTGGGTGTGCGAGGACTGAACGCTGTCCTCGGGATGGTCGTGACGGCGGCCGCCCTCATTCTGCTGGTCGTTGCGGGCTTGCTTGCGGTGGCCGGGTCATCGATGATAATACCCGTGGGGGCCTATGCCGTGGGTATCGTGGGGACGGGGCTTTTGGCCCTCTCGTCGCGTACCGCCTTTCTGAGGAATCTGGCCGGACGCACTCAGCAGCTCCTATCGGACATCACGAAGGACATGACCGAGGCCGGCACCATACAGCGGAAATTACAGCCGAAAGAACTGCCGCAGAGCGACAGATTTGATCTCGGGGCAGTGCAGATCACCTGCCGGGAAGTGGGTGGGGACTACTACGACGTAGTCGACCTGGGCAATCACAAGTTAGGCTTGCTCGTGGCCGACGTTGCCGGGAAGGGCGTACCCGGCTCACTGATCATGGCCAACATACAGGGCACGTTCCGGCACCTGGTGGGCAAGTCCGCGTCCCCCGCCGAAATCCTCGCCGAACTCAACAAGACCTCGGTAGGCTCCACCAGCCCGGAGCACAAGTTTGTCACGCTGTTCTACGGTGTTTTGGATTACGATTCGCGCCAGCTGCAGTACTGCAACGCCGGTCACTGCTATCCAATAGTCTGCTCGGCAGCGGGGAAGACGGAGATGCTCAAGGAGAGTGGAGTGCCGCTGGGGCTGTTTGACGGCATGTCATGGCCGACCGGTCATGTTCCACTGCACGAGGGGGATGTGATCTGCATTTACAGCGACGGAATCTCCGAGGCGGGAGGCGATGACCCGGAGAAGCAGTTCGGCGAAGATCGAATCGCAGCCTGTGTCAGCAAAAACTGCAACCGTCCCGCCGCCGAGATAAAGGACTGTTTGCTTGAGACGTGTCAGGAATTCGTAGAGGGAGCTTCTTTTAACGACGACTGGACGCTGGTTGTCGTCAAGCTCGCCTGAGTTGCACAAACCCCGACGTTTTGGCCCACAAGACTGTCCGTGGGGCCGTCTCAAACTTGTTTGGCACGGACTACAGTCGCCGTATCCAGGTGAGTTGCCCATAGGAACCCACCTGCCGCTTCGCTCTCGGTGGGGTACCGGCGTGGCCCGGACATCTGTCCGGGTCTCAATGCAACAGTACATCAAGTGAGAAACCCGGACGAACGTCCGGGCCACCCAGCCATAATATACAAATCCATGCGTTATCTTGAATCGGAATTGTCACTTTGTCAAAGGGAAAACCCGTTACGCTCAAGGGAAAAGGACGTTGTGTCAGCCTGAGATTTCGTAATCGTAGGCACTCCCCTGAATTCTGCATTTTCCTCTCCATCTGCCGTTGTTGAACGTGGCAGAGCAAGATACCTTAACACTGGATTTCCCATATGTCTTTCGCAATGCTTTGCGAGTAGCCTGCGTGATACGCTTTTCACTCAGGTACTTGAATGGCTTGTTTCTTCCGAGTCCCGGCAAAACCGTAGAAAAACCGTTTGTAACGCAAAGTTTCATTTTGCGGACCCTCTTCCTATCGTTGACAAAACACACTCTTCTTTCAGAATCGATGGAAAGCCCCTGTTTGGAGTTCTGGATTTACCTTGGCAATTCTCTCCAGGAGTTGTTCGACACGCCCTATGTGCTGGTTGTACTTCTCTTTCATCATTCGTCGCTGGTCATCATAGGCTCTAACTGAGCCATCTTCAGGCATCTTCATGATTGCCAGTTCACGGACGACATCCGCAGTATCACGATATAACCTTACGATGTGTCTGACTATGTCCGTAAATGGCGCATTACTAATCAGGCCCGGATTTGCAAAGGTCAGCAAAGACCAATGCCAATCCTCAAGGAGATGGAGACGTTCTGCTAACCGTTTGAGTTGCGGGTGTACGGATTGATCTTGAACAACAGAGTTACAGATTGAGTCGACGTAGGCTCGGAGGGAGTTGGACGCATTCGGCTCAAACAGCATACGGGCTTCTTGGAGGAGTCCGGCGAGTTCGAGAAGAGTCCGACGTTGCTGTCGTCTTCTACCAATGGACGCAATCCATCCCCTAAAGAGGTGCGATGCAGGGATTATACTGAGCACGAGAGTTACCATGAATGCTATCCCGATGAAGCCGAGAATCGGATAACGTGCCCACAGCGGTATGGATTCCCAGTCGGTGAATAGCGAAATCGAAAATCCCACGACCCCGCCGATCAACATAAGAATTAGCTGACTGCGCGCCACTGGGGAAAGTCGCGGCCGTTCTTCGTTTAGTTGTTTCTCCCATTCCATCGATACTTCTCGAGCCTCATTAATGAGTTCTTGCCAACTTACACTAGATCATGGCTTGCGGTTCTACGCCTCGGGCCATGTGCCAGCATCGCTATACCAATCACAGTTTAGACAACACCCTAACCAGTCGCAATCACTTTTCGGCCATACTACATTGGCAGTGGTTTATCCGGGATTTACCTGCTAACTCGTCAGCTTGGCAAGCCGTGCGCGAGTGTCGGTGATAATGTCAATCTCGATCTCGGGCTCGCCCCAGTATTTGAGGACTTCCCGGTATTTGGCGGTTGCCTGCGGGATATTGCCTAGGCCTTCTTCAGCCATGCCTATATAATAGACAGCGCGCAGATAGTAGCGGGCCGAGCTTGTCTGGCGCGGTCCAGAGGTCAACTCCTGAAGGAATTCCCTGCCCCTTGCGTATTGGCCGGTCAGCACCAGAAGCTCACCCAGGTCCAGAACGCTGCTTGTGTTCCGTTGATTGGGCATCGCAATCATTCTCTCACTGGCTGCGATCATGGCGCTGGTATCAGCCCGGCAAAGCGCGTCGAACACCTCCTCGATGACGTCGCCGATTTCCCAGAATTCAGAGGGCACTCTCGACTTGAATTCGGCCAGCGCCTCGCCAAACAACTCGCGGGCTCTGGGTGCATTGTCGGGATTCAATTTCACGAGGAGAAACGGGTAGGAGAGCGTCTGGAACCTCGAAGCCCACCGCGATGACTCGTCCGCGAAGATGGCTGCGCTGTCCAGCATGTCCAGGTCGATAAGAGAGTTCGCCAGTCTTTGGCACTGGCTCGATACCTGGGCGCTGTCGCCAGTTAGTCGTGCCTGCTCAAGACCCTCTATCTGGTAACCCAAAGCTGCATTGAACTTGCCCTGCCAGTTGGCAAGATTGGTTATCGTGGAAAAATAGGTCCTCATGAGGAACGGATCGTCCGCGTGATTCTCCTTGATCCTCTCGGCGGAGCCTTCGGCCTCCTCGAAGTTGCGCTGTAGTATGTGAACCCTCGTCAGCAGGACCAGCGCGGAGCTATTCCCGGGATCAATCCTGAGGAGTTCCTCACATTCATCGGCCGCCTCAGCGTACTTTCCCAACCGCTGGTAGAGTGAGGCCAGGGTCTCGTACGAGGTTGGTGACGCGGGGTGGTACCTCTTGATCAGTGCGGCATGCTCGATAGCCTTTTCGTACTCTTCCTCTTCCCGGAAATGATTTGCCAGCAAGTCGTGCGCCATCAGGGATTTCGGATCGAGCATCAGCACCGTATCAAGCTGAGCCAGGGAGCCGGGCTTATCGTCTACAATCTGGCTGAGAAACAGGGAATAGAACGTCCTGGCTTCTTTGTCGTCGGGATAGTTGCCCACAAACGTTCGCAGCTTGACAAAGGCATCGTCGAGTTTCGTATTGAGCCAGGTGTCAGCGTAGATGTCCAGCATGTTCTTCTCTCGCAGCGGCAGCCTGTCCTCAAAACGTTTTGCTGCCGCGAAGTATGATGCCCCCAACTGCTGATGTCCCTGAAAGATGTGGGCCATACCGATTCTCATGTAGGGGAGAGCGAAGGTTGAGTCGATAGCAATGGCCTTCTCGAATTGGTCTATGGCATCACCCCAATGACGACCGTCGAACTTTTCGAGTCCCACAACGTAGTGCCGGTAGGCCTCCGGTGACGATGAAGTGATATCGGCCACCTGCCGATTCTCCGCCAACAGCTCTTTGACGTTCAGTGATTGAGCGATCTTCTGCGTGAGACTGTCCACCAGTATGAACGGATCGGCCCCGACCACTTTCTCAGCAAGAATGATCTGGCCGGACGCGACGTCTTCGAGCCGGGCGTCGATCCTGATCCTGTCTCCCAGCTTATAGTAAGCGCCGGCCAATACGGTCGTTGCGCCCAGCTTCCTGGCGGCAGCTACCCACTCCCCGTGAGTGAGAGTCCCAGCGGCGCTGTCGACCACTTCGTTGAGGCAGTCAAGCATGCGGCTGCGGCTTATCAGGTTCACCGCGCCGCTCTGGGCCAGATCGGTCAGAAGAATCTCGGGGAGTCCGGCGCTGAGCCAGTCAAGGGCGGCGTCCCCGGTTTTGTTCTGAAAGCCCAGGATGGCCAGTCCATTCACCGCCCTGGAAAAGCCGGGAATCTCGAAGTACTTATCCCCGACATCTATGCCCTGCTCGGCCAGAGTCCGGGTGATCCGTTCGCCAAGGTTCTCGACGAATGCCAGCGGGTCATCCTCCGCCGTTTTTTCCCTGGTTCCACTGAAAAAGGCTACCGTCGCAATTAAGATCAGGAGCACGGCAACGGCGCCGATGAGCCTGGGCGCAGTTATAGTGAACCGGCGGCGTCTTTTCCCAGCCAGGAGAATCTCACTGCTGACCGAGCTTGTCTCCGATATCCCGCTATCATACTGGCGACGCAGACTGCGCAGATCGACGACCAGGTCGCGCGTGTCCTGGTAACGGTCATTGGGGTCTTTGTGCAGGCACTTGTCGACGATTCTCTCCAACTCCGCCGGCGCCGTTTCATTCCTCTGCCTGAGAGGAACATGCCGGCCCTCGAGTATCTTGGCCAAGGTAGAGACCCGGTCGGGTCCGTCAAACGCTGGTTGTCCGGCAAACATTCTGTACAGAAGGATACCGAACGAGAAGCAGTCGGACCTGGCATCAACCGCCTCACCGCGCGCCTGTTCCGGTGACATGTAGGACACAGTGCCCAGAATCTTGCCCTCCTGGGTCAATTCCCCGGACATGGTGTTAGTGCCGCCATCTCCCCCAAACAGTCCGGCGTCCACCGGCTTTGCCAGACCAAAATCGAGAATTCTGGGTTCGCCCTGCTCGTCAATCATGATGTTGTCGCTCTTGATATCGCGATGCACGATGCCCAGCTTGTGCGCGGCGGCGAGTCCGGCAGCTATCTTCTCCGCAATGCGCAGCAGCTCGGTCATGTCCGGACTACGGGTCGCCAGATGGTCGGTCAGTGACTGGCCACTGATGTGTTCCATGACAATGTAGGTTAAATCCCGACCGGATTCCTTATGATGCGCCGAATCCATGTCATAGATGGCCATGACATTGGGATGAGATATTTTCGCGGCCGTTTTGGCTTCCCGGCTGAAGCGGCTCATGCGGTCGGCGTCGTCGACAAACTCCTCCTGGAGGATTTTCAGAGCGACATTCCGGTTGAGCTTTCGATCTTCCGCGAGGTAGACTTCGCCCATGCCGCCCTCGCCGAGCTTGCGCACGATCCTGAAGTGTGCTATGTCCTGACCTGCCTGAAACATCATGTGGCAATCCTCTTGAGCATCAACATTGTGATATCATCCGAGCGGGGAGCGTCTCCCATGAAGCCGTTAATGTCGTCCATGAGGTGGCCGACTATTCCCTCCGGCGACTCCCCCCTCGTGGCCAACAGTAGTTTTTCCAGTCTCTGCTCGCCATACAGATCCTCGCCGCGTTGGGCTTCGGTTACTCCGTCGGAGAAAACCGTCAGCACGTCTCCCTCGTGCATTTCAACCGATCCCTCCTGCCAGGTGGCGAAATCAAAAGCCCCGATCATGAGTCCCGAGGCCTCTAGTTGCGTTACGGAGCCGTCGGCCGTGACCAGCAAGGGGGGATTGTGCCCGGCGTTGATATAGCGGATGGTGTTTCTATTCTGTTCCGCCAGACCGATAAAGAGAGTGGCGAAGTCACCGGACACACTATTGCTGAACAACTGAAGCGAAACGCGCTCGACCGCTCTCGTGAGGTCGAACCGCTTGGATTCATACAGAATCCGGAACGATGCCAGTATGTTGGACATCAGCAAAGCCGCGCCCATGCCTTTGCCCGAAACATCTGCGACCATAAAGAGCAACCGGCCGTCGGGGAGCAGCCTGGTGTCGTAGAGGTCCCCCCCTACCAACCGCGACTGCTCCTGGAACGGGCACATTTGGTATCCTGGAAGTTCCGGGGGGGAGTCCGGCAGCAGGCTTTTCTGGATCTGCGAAGCCCGACTCAACTCGGCGGCGATGATCTGTTTTTCCTGCCGCTCCGACACCAGGGCGTAGCTGAGCAGTTTGGAGGCTATGATATTGCCGAACGTAGCCAGCACTCGCAGGTGGTGGTCATCATAGGTGTGTGCCGGGTTGGTCGTATCGGCATAGAGGATTCCAAGGACCTTCCCTTCGTCGAACAAAGGAACCGCGATGGCCGATTTCAGTTCCGACATGATAATGGACTGCTGCTGGGCAAAGCGGGGATCGTCCTCGGGATCGCAGATCAAAATGGCGTTTTTGTTGCTAATGATCTCGTTGACGATGGTACGCGACAAGGTGAAAGCGCCCGGCTCCCGGCCGCCGGGAAGCAATGTAGCGGCAGTGTAGACTTCTTCCTGATTCTCAGATACGAACAGCACCGCCAACCGCTGCGCCGAAATGACCTTGGAGATCATACCCAGCGACCGCTCCAACATCACGTGCTTCGGCTCCGGGAGAACCAGCATCTTGGCCATCTCAAACAGGGTTGCAAGAAGGTCGGGCCGGTCGGTGACCTTGGCCGGAAGTGGTTTGAGCGCCTCGTTGATGGACAGAAAAACCGAGTTCTGGGGCTCGCTTTCGGCAAGTTTGGTCTGAGTCGTGCTGAGCGGCACACTCTCGGTTTCATCGATAGCCGCCAGCCGAAATTCGGTATGGCCGAACACGATGAGGTCGTCCTGCTTCACCGTCGTCCGGCCGGATAGTCGCTCGCCGTTAACCAGCGTACCGTTGTGGCTGCCGAGGTCTGTCAGAAAGATCTGCTCAACAGACGACCCCACTTCCAACTCAGCATGCCTTCTGGATATCGTGCCGTGAGGAATACAGAAATCACATTCCTGCTTACGGCCAATGAGGTACTTCCCTTGCCTGAGTACCCAGGAATAGAACCGTTTCCCGTCGGTGCCAACCAGCTTCAACATAGAATAAACAGGCCTGCTCTCGTCAAGTTCCAACCTCTGCATGTGCGGATGTTTGGTGCACGATCAGGCGCAAGTTAAACCGGACGCAGAACAGGGGCAAGCGGTTTCTCGGGACAGGTCGCGCTGGGTCTCATGGCGAGCGGCCGCGATGCGACCAGAAGGCTCACCAAAACCGCTTGCACTGAGAACTTGACGGCCTATTTTGCCGTTGGGGAATTATTGCGGGAGTATCCTGTCCGCATCCCCGAGGAAGGCTGGCCGGGAAACCCGGTCACAAGATTTCAAGCCGCTGGCTCAGACACTGGGAGTACCAATGAAGTTTACTGATTCGCTTGAGGGAGACATCGTCTGTTTTGAGATGTCCGGCAAGATTATGGGTGGAGAGAACACGACTCTATTCTACGGCAAGGTTTGCGAATATGTCAACCTCAACAAGAAGAGCATCATACTCGACATGGCCAAGGTCGACTGGATCAACTCGATCGGCCTGGGCATGCTGATTACAGCCCTGACCACCACGCGAAACGCCGGTGGGCACCTGGTATTGTGCAACATTGACAAAATCGAGAATCTTCTCACGGTCACGCGCCTGATCACGGTCTTCGATCACTTCGATTCGCGGGAGCAGGCAACAGCTTCTTTTAGCAACTGAGTCCCGGAACACCAAGGCCAAGCCGATCCCCAAGACGATTTCCCTTCGTCACCTGTCGTCAGGCGTCGTGCAGGGAGAGGCTGTCCCAAAAGATTCCGTGGGCGTCTGCCGCCCCGGTTGTTCTATGTCAAGACATTGTTTACAGGTTGTATCCAGTCTCCGAGCAAAACCTGGATTCCGGGTCAAGCCCGGAATGACAATGGGTAGTTGCGTCGGGTGGCCGTTTCAAACTTGTTTGGAACGGGAATTCAGCCCGGGAAGAGACACCCCCAAGTTTGAGGATGCCACCCAGCAGGCATTGCCGGTTTTATCCGTGGGCGGCGACTCCCTCGGTCTGCCAATGACCGACGTCCACCCGGATGTGTTTGAGGGGATGGAGGGGGTTGGGGTCGGCCTCAGTGAGTATCCGAAGCTGCGGCACCCGTAATGTTCAAACGGGGGGCAAGTTCGGGTATAGAACGTAATTTCTCAAGGATCTTCTCGCAGGCAGGGTCCACGTTATGTGGATCAAGCGAAACACCCTGAATACGACTCATAAGACCATAAGGCTTTTCGTAGACTGCTTCCCCGGTCATTAAGGGGCATACTGTCTTGTCTGAACCCATAGCCCAGCCACATTCTTGGTTCGTCCATAGGGACTTCCAGAATTCCTTTGTCAACAGGAGAACAATCACATCACAGGCGATTAGTTCTTCTATTATCTGAGACATCCAGAACACCGATACATGAAGGTCGTCGTGCGCCATGAAAACCTGAATACGATCGTTTATCAGTCCATCCTTTACTTTACCGGCCAGGTCTTTGTCATGAGTCGAGTAGCTCATAAAGATTTTGACCTTGGTTGACACGATATCGTTGCGACTCTTGAGGAGGTCTTCGATTTCTCGTTGCTTGGCCGGATCCGGGTTGATCTTGTACAATAGCACCTTATCGACAAATCGTGGGAACTCCTTCCACCCCCTTATGCTAACAAACAGACCACCCTCCGTAAGGTCCTTTAGCCAGTCAGTCAGATCTTTTTTGCTGTCATAGAAGTTGTCCTGCAGGTGCGGAAGCCCCACTCCCTGCTGAGGCCACTTACTATTAATCGCTCCTATGAATTGCAAAATCTCCAGCTTAAGCTGCTGTGGCTCCAACACCCTTGACTGCACTTGCTCATCAAGGGCTTTTTGAGTCAGGAGAAACTCCGACTCTTCAGGGTTAAGCGCCTTGGAAACCAAGCCAAACCGTATCGCTGTGTCATGAGTGCGGGGACTGACAACTTCTTGAGCGTCAATTTCGGCCACGCGGCTTGACACCTTAACCACAAACTGCATTCCTTCCTCCGCCGTTGGAGAGGAAGAGTCTCTGAATGCATACCAGACTGGTATTTGGTTCAGAGGTTGAGATGTCGTATTCGGCCCAGCCTGGCCGACGTCCACCCTGAATCGATACGGTCGACCGTCTATTACCGATAGCACATCGCTGAAGTGATCCACCTACTCCCCCTTGCCGTGGCATTTTTTGAATTTCTTGCCGGAGCCGCAGGGGCAGGGATCGTTGCGGCCGACCTTGGGCATCTGACGACGAAAAGTGCGGTCCTGCTTGCCGGCCTGGGAAGCCTCGGCCATGGGGTTTTTCTCCTGTGGAGCACCGTCCACCGACGGTGGCGGGGCGGACAGGCCCATGCCGGTCGAGTCGGCGTGCGAGGTGACCATCTGTGGTTCGCGGCGGCGCTCGGAGCGTGACTTCTCAGGCACGTTCACCCGCAGCTTGTAGACGAGATTGACAATCTCCCGGTCGACCGTCTCAACCATGCCCTGGAATATCTTGAACGCCTCGCGCTTGTAGATGTCTATCGGTTTGCCCATCCCGCCGTGGTAGGCCCGCAGGCCGATCCCCGCCCGAAGCTCCTCGACTTCGGCAAGGTGGTCGCGCCAGTGGCGGTCGATTGTCGACAGTACAGCGTAGCGCTCCAACTGGCGCATGACTTCCTCGCCGTAAGTGGCTTCCTTCTGCGTGTAGAAAGCCATGATCGCCCCCAGGATCTTCTCCTTGAGCGATTCGCGCGTCAGCTTCTCGATATCCTCCGGCTTGAACTGGAGGTTGAGCAAGTAGATATTGCGCAGTTCCTCGGTGAAGCCCTTCAGGTTCCACTCCTCGGGGTAAGTCTTCTCTGGGCAGTGGACGTCGATAAGACCCACGAGGACATCTTCGATCAGCTCCACTACTTCGTCCTTGATCGATTCCCGTTCGAGGGCGGCCAGGCGGCGCTCGTAGATCCATTTGCGCTGGACGTTCATCACGTCGTCATAGTCGAGCGTGTGTTTGCGGATGGCGAAGTTCTGGGCCTCGACTTTTTTCTGTGCCCGTTCAATGGCCTTGGTCACCATGCCGTGAGCGATGACCTCGCCTTCCTCGACACCCAGCTTGTCCATGACCGTGCCCAGGCGGTCACCGCCGAACAGGCGCATGAGGTCATCCTCGAGCGAGAGGAAAAACAGCGAAGAGCCGGGGTCGCCCTGGCGGCCGGCCCGTCCGCGCAACTGGCGGTCGATACGCCGTGATTCGTGACGCCCCGTGCCGACGATGTGCAACCCGCCGCGTTCCACCACGCCCTTACCGAGCTTGATGTCCGTGCCGCGCCCGGCCATGTTGGTGGCGATCGTCACGGCACCGCTACCTCCGGCGTGGGCAATGACCTCCGCCTCTTTCTGGTGGTGCTTGGCGTTGAGGACGTTGTGCGGTATTCCGGCTCTCTTGAGCATGCGGGAAAGGGTCTCGGAGACGTCGACCGTGACAGTGCCCACGAGTGCCGGCTGGCCCTTTTCGTGCTTCTCTCTTATCTCCTCGATGATGGCATTGTATTTCTCATGGCGGGTACGGTAGATCCGGTCGTCCCGGTCATCGCGCACGACCTGTACATTGGTCGGAATGACCATGACGTCCAGCTTGTAGATGTCGAAAAACTCTTGCGCCTCGGTTTCGGCGGTTCCGGTCATGCCTGCGAGCTTGTCGTACATGCGGAAGTAGTTCTGAAGAGTCACCGTCGCGAGCGTCTGCGATTCCGCTTCGATGCGAACCCCCTCCTTGGCCTCGATAGCCTGGTGGAGGCCGTCGCTGTAGCGGCGACCGGCGAGGATACGGCCGGTGAACTCATCGACAATCATCACTTTGCCGTCCTGGACGACATATTCGGCGTCCTTCTCATACAGCGAATAGGCGCGCAGGAGCTGGCTTATGGCATGCACTTTCTCGGAGCGTTCGCCGTGGACGCGGTAAATCTCGTCCGTCTTCTGCTGACGCTCTTCGGCCGAGAGTGACTCGTCGCCGTCAAGCTCCGAGAGCATGGTGGAGATGTCCGGTATTTCGAACAGCTTCTGCTCCTCGGGGGACAGTTGCATCGTGCCCGTGTCGGTCAGGGCGATGGTGTGCTCCCGCTCGTCAATGAAGTAGTGGAGGTGGTCGTCGATCTCGTGCAGTTTCTTGTCGCGCATGAAAGCTGACTCGACGCTCGTCATCAGCTTTTTCATGCCCGGCTCTTTGAGAATTTTGAGCAGTCGTTTGGCCTTGGGAGCACCCCGGTTAACCGCCAGCAACTGGATGCCGGCCTCGAATTCGTCTTCGGCTTTCTCGCCGGCAAGCAGCTTTTCCGCGTTAGAGAGCATATCGTTGATAAGCACCGTCTGCTTGCGGACGATCTTCTCGACCGTCGGCTTCATCTGGCGGTAGCGGTCATGCCCCGACGATTCCACCATGCCGGAGATTATCAGGGGGGTTCGGGCCTCGTCGACAAGGATGGAGTCGACTTCGTCAATAATGGCATAGTGGAAATTGCGATGGGCGCGGTCTTCGGCCCGCTGGCACATGTTGTCTCGAAGGTAGTCGAACCCGAACTCATTGGCGGTGCCGAAAGTGACGTCGCACGAGTACATTTCGCGGCGCTCGGCGTTGGTCATCTGGTTCTGGATAACGCCCACGGTGAGGCCGAGATACTCGTAGATCTTGCCCATCCAGTCACAGTCGCGGCGGGCGAGGTAGTCATTGACCGTGACGATATGAACTCCCTTGCCTTCCAGGGCGTTGAGATAAACCGGCAACGTGGCCACGACCGTCTTGCCCTCGCCGGTGGCCATCTCAGCGATCTTTCCCTGGTGGAGCGCGATCCCGCCGATAAGCTGAACGTCAAAGTGGACCATGTTCCACTCGGTCTCGATTCCGGCCACGTCCCACGTTTGACCCAGATGACGGCGGCAGGCCTCTTTGACCACGGCGAACGCCTCCGCCATGATGTCATCGAGCGTCTCACCGTCCTCAAGACGCTTTCTGAAATCGTCAGTCCTGGCTTTGAATTCGTCTTCGCTCTGCTTCTGCAGTTCGTCGTAGAACTGGTTTATCTCATCCACCAGCGGCTGCATCTTTTTGGCGTCCCGCTCGTGCTTGGTGCCGAATATCTTTGTGATCAGGTTCTTCATATCCTCGCGCAGTCTTAAGCGTTAAGTCACTCTGAGCATACGAAATTCACGCCGTCAAGGCAATCACAGTGTTTTGGGCCAATTGTGGGCGGCACCGGCGTTGCTGGTTTTTACGGATTGGTACCCTACCTAAAACAGGGGCGGCAGGTGGTGTACTTCCTTTTACCCACTCGATGCTGTCTGTGTGGGGTACCTCTGTTGTGCTCCACGCCGATCAGACAATGGACGCTGGCCAGTTTGTTCTTGATACCTGACAACAGGCGCGGTAGATTCCATCTGTATATGGAAGAGCAGATACAGGGAATCGTCGTCGCCACCAGGGGGCGGCTGTTCGAGGTGTGCGCGGCTGACGCTTCGCGGTTGAAATGCGAAATACGCCGGAAGGTGAAGACTGACTCCGACCAGACGACGCCGGTGGCAGTCGGGGATGACGTCCTGGTATCGCCGGGCACAGGCGACAGTGGCGTGATCGAGAAGGTTCTGCCCCGGCGGACATCGTTCAGCCGACCGGCCACGGGGATGGAAGGCCGGAAGCAGGTCATAGCGGCCAACTTAGAGCAGTTAGCCGTGGTTGTGTCGATCAAATCTCCCGCGTTGAAACCGGGGCTGATCGACCGTTGCCTGATCGCGGCGCAGGTCGGCTCGCTGGAGCCGCTGATAATCGTAAACAAGGTCGATCTGGGATGGTCACCTGAGGCCGACGCCGTCGTTACCGTTTACCGTGAAATCGGCTACCCGGTCTTCCTGGTCTCCGCCCTTGAGGGTACCGGCGCCAACGACCTGAAAAGGCAACTGGTCGGGCGGCGAACTCTCCTGACAGGTCACTCGGGAGTAGGTAAGTCGGCTCTCCTCAACCACCTGATTCCGGGTCTTGAGCAAAAGACGCTGCATGTGTCGGCCGCCAGCAACCGTGGCCGACACGCCACCTCCAGTATCGAGTTATTTGAACTTCCCTTCGGCGGCTTTGTGGTCGACTCGCCCGGCCTGAAAGTGATGGGGCTATGGGAGGTGGACAAGGATGAACTGCCGCATTATTATCCGGAGTTCGAGGTACACGCCGGACAATGCCGGTTCCAGCCTTGCAGCCACACGCACGAACCGGACTGTGCCGTCAAAGCGGCCTGCGAGCAAGGCGAGGTCCACCGCCTTCGGTACGACAACTACACGGCTATTCGCGCGTCCCTGTAAACGCGCAAGCGGGAATGCCAACTTTAACAAATACCTGTAACTTACCGATAAGGTAGATACAATATGGCGTCAAAGAACATTGAATTCCAAGTCGGCGTGATTATCCTAATCGGCGCTCTCATACTGGTGGCGTCGCTATACTGGCTTCAGGGTTACCGGCTTTCGACCAGCTCGGACACGATCCGGGTGCTGTTTGGCGATGTCGGCACCCTCGCGGTGGGTGACAAGGTGACCGTTTCCGGTGTGCGGAAGGGAAAGGTCAGTGGCATGCGGCTCACCGAAGGCGGTGTGGAAGTGGAAATCCTGCTGAGCCGGGATGTGACTCTCAGACGCGACGCGCGGTTTGTGATCAAGAACTTAGGCCTCATGGGCGAACGTTTCATCGCCATATCTCCCGGCAGGGACTCCGTGGAATTCGATTACTCCATACCTGTTGCGGGTCTTTATGACACCGGCCTCCCCGAAGTCATGGGGCTGATGGGAGAGATGATCACCGAGCTGCGCAACCTGGTAGTGTCGTTCAAGCGCACGGTGGGATCGGATTCGTCGCTGCAGAGCTTCAATAATACCGTAAGCAACTTAGAGAGCGTCTCCGCCTCTCTGGCATCGTACGTCTCAAGAAACGAGGCCAAGCTGGACAAAACGACGGAGAACTTCCTGGGCGCCTCGCGGGAATTGAACCGGTTGCTCTCGGCCAACGCAGGCCGAGTCGACTCATCGATCAGCCGCTTCGACCGCATTTCGCACAAGATCGAGATGATTGTGGTACAGCTTGATACACTGTCGATGTCGGCCCGTGAGTTCGCTGACAATATCAACAATCCCGATGGGACTTTACAGCTCCTGCTTGAGGACCGGCGATTGTATGATGACCTTCGCAAAACGGCCGACAATATCGATGATTTGATAAGCGATATCCGCGCCAACCCGCGTAAGTACATAAACCTCACCGTGGAGATATTCTGACGTTATGGCCAGATTCAAGCTCGCCTTTGGACTACACAACCATCAGCCGATTGGTAACTTCGAAGCGGTTTTCGAGGATGCTCACCAGAAGGCATATCTGCCGTTTCTGAAACTGATCTCGACGTTTGAGGACTTCCGCTTCTCGCTTCACCAGTCAGGTATCCTGTGGCGTTTCCAGGAACGCACTCACAGCGACTATTTCCGGCTTATCGGCAAGCTGGTCGACCGGGGACAGGCCGAACTGATGACCGGCGGATTCTACGAGCCGATCCTGAGCTCGATTCCCGAACGCGACGCGCGCGGCCAGATTTCCGCGCTCAATCGCTACATGAAGGACCACTTCAAGGTGGAGCCGGACGGTCTCTGGCTGACCGAGCGAATCTGGGAACCGCACCTGCCGAAGCTGCTGGCTCAGTCCGGTGTGAACTATCTGCCGATTGACGACACACATTTTCTCTATGCCGGATTGGAACTGAGCCAATTGACCGGGCCGTTCGTAACTGAGAGCGAGGGCCACCTCCTGAGGCTTCTGCCGATTCAAAAGAAGCTCCGCTACCTGATTCCGTTTGGCACGGTCGAGGAGGTTATCGAGGAACTCCGGGAACAGGCCGAGAGGAATCCATCGGGCCTAGCCGTTTACGCAGATGACGGCGAGAAGTTCGGCGTCTGGCCGCAGACCCACAAGCACTGCTTTGAAGACGGCTGGCTGCCCGAGTTCTTCGAGGCAATTCAGAAGAACTCGGACTGGCTGGAGGTTGTGTCGTTAGGTGAGGCAGCCCGGCTGGAACCGGTAGGCCGCGTCTATCTGCCTACGGCGTCCTACGCCGAGATGCTCCACTGGGCGCTGCCACCGCTGGCTTTCCTGGAATACGAGCAGTTTGAGGAATGGCTCGAAGAACAGGAGCAGTGGGACCGATACGGCCGATTCGTCCGCGGGGGACACTGGCGGGGCTTTCTCGCCAAGTATGACGAGTCCAACCTGATGCACAAGAAAATGCTCGCGGTCTCGGAGAAACTCAGGACATACGAGCAGAAACACGCGGATAACCCTCGGCGGGCCGACGCTGCGCGAGACCGCCTCTATGCCGGGCAGTGCAATTGCCCATACTGGCATGGCGTTTTCGGCGGGCTGTATCTCCCCCACATCCGGCAGGCGGTTTACTCCAGCCTCATCGAAGCCGACTGCATCCTGGATCAACTGATCGGCGAGCACGGTATCAGGTTTCACGTGTCCGACTACGACGCTGACGGTTCCGACGAAATCATCTGCAGCGGCGGCCCTTTGACGGCCGTCTTCAAACCGCGGCGCGGCGGGACACTTCTGGACCTGGCCCTCAATAAGCAACACTTCGACGTCACCGACACCCTTACCCGCCGGAAGGAAGGCTACCATCTGAAGCTCGACCGCGCCGTCACGGAACAGCCTTCCGAAGACGCAACGGCCTCTATCCACGACCTCGTTCTGGCCAAGGAAGAAGGCCTCAAGCAATATCTGGTTGAGGACTGGTATCTCAAGCGCTGTTTCATCGACCACTTCCTTACCGGCGATGTCGACTTTGACCGGTTCCAATCCACCCGGTTCGGTGAGGAAGGCGACTTCATTCTTGAGCCGTATGCCTTCGAGACCGACCGTGACAACCGCCGCCTGACGCTGACTCGCGACGGCCACCTCTGGCGGCCGGGAGTAAAAATACCGGTGCGGGTGGTCAAGCACTTCGTTTTCGACCCGTCCGACAACGTAATAAAGATCACCTACGAGATTTCAAGCCCGGCCGAGAGTGAGATTGAGGTGAACTTCGCCTTGGAAAACAACTTCAACTTCCAGGCCGGTCACGCCGAGGATCGGTTCATTCTGATCGACAACCACCGCCATGCGAACTCCTTTCTCGATGCTCCCGGTGCCTACGACAACCGCCATGCCTTTGCTATGATCGACGAGTATCGCGGTCTGGCGGTGGCAATTCACGCCGACAGGCCGGGGACGCTCTGGCACATGCCCATATTCACCGTGTCTCTCTCGGAGGGCGGCTTCGAGAAAGTCTACCAGGGAACGACCTTCGTCAATGTCTACCGCGTGGTTCTCGGAGACCAGCCCTTCCGGCTGAATATAGAGCTTTATGCCGGAGCCCTGAAAGGCTATCGAAACCGCCGGGCGACAGCTAAGGTTGCCGGTTCACTGTAAGCCACGGTCGGAGTTGCGCCGGAGGCGCAACAGAGCACGGGGGCTGGGCGAACATTTCTTTTGTCAACCGGGAGCGGCAGGGTTATCTTGCGGCCATGTTTGAAGAACTGGTTGACATCATGGTCAACTGCCGCCGGTGCGCTGTGCTGACCGGGGCGGGCATATCAGCCGAGTCCGGGGTTCCCACCTTCCGCGGCAAAGAGGGACTGTGGGGAAAGTTCAGGCCGGAAGAGTTGGCCACAATGTCGGCCTTCATGTCCAATCCGAAAATCGTGTGGGAGTGGTACAACTGGCGGCGCGACCTGATGGCGAAAGTGCAGCCCAATCCGGGGCATTTCGCTCTCGGTGAGATGGAAAAGGCGTTTGAGCAGTTTACCCTGATCACCCAGAATGTCGACGGACTTCACCGCCAGGCCGGATCTGAGAACATGCTGGAACTACACGGGAACATCCACCGAAACAAGTGCGCAGAGTGCAACGCTGCGGTGGACGGGCAGATAGAAATAGACCCCGACGATATCCCCTCCTGCGCGCAGTGCGGCGGCAGTATCCGCCCCGACGTGGTCTGGTTCGGCGAGATGCTTGACGCCGATATCATCGACGCCGCCTTTGATGCGGCTCAGCAGGCGGAGCTGTTCTTCTCGGTCGGCACGTCGGCGTTGGTGCAGCCGGCGGCTTCGCTTCCGGTGGTGGCCAAGAGAGCCGGTTCGACATTAGTTGAAGTCAACATGGAACGTACGCCCTTGAGTGATTTGGCAGATTTCCACTTCTGCGGCCCTTCCGGCGAGCTTCTTCCCCGGTTGATGGAGCTGTTCCGCAGGCGGAAGGACGGCGGCGATGGCGGCTGAAACCAGCCTGCCGGTTGACAGGTATAATGGTGGGTTCGTTGAAAAAGCGTACCGTGCCCCGTGGACGTCCTCGTCTGCCGGGTAGTGGTTGGCAGGTGCACGAGGACGTACACCTGCCACAGAGGATGGGAATGACGGTGGAGCGGGAATAACCCGCCACGAGAGGTAGGTACTGTTTTGAATTCCGTTGCGAGTCCCTCAACAACACGTTGTGTGAACTACAGCAAGAGGGTCCATTGAAAGTGGTGATTTCGCGCTTGAAACATTGGGTTCCGCTGATCATCGTC
>JAGLXI010000244.1 GCA_023132995.1 Candidatus Zixiibacteriota bacterium
AAGCACCACGAGGAAAAGCCACTGGCCGTCATGTGCCGCAGTCTCGCCGAGGCCAAGCAACTGGCCCATATCGACGAGCAGGCCCGCTCGCTGCTCTTATCGGTGCACCGACCCATTGTCATCGTACCCAAGCGTCACCCGAGCCCGCTCGCTTCCTGTATCGCTCCGGTTAACCACAACGTGGGCCTCATGTTGCCATACACGCCGCTACACGTGCTCCTTCTCGCCAGTGCGCCGCCAGCGCTGGTTATGACGAGCGGGAACCTGGCAGAGGAGCCGATTGCCATTGACAACGAGGAAGCGCTAATTAGGCTTTCGGGAATTGCTGATGTCTTTTTGCTTCACGACCGGGACATTCTGGTTCCTAACGACGACTCAGTCCTGCGCATTATCTCGGGTCGTCCGAGCTTCATACGCAGATCGCGTGGATACGTGCCGTTACCGGTAGTCCTAGAGTATGAAACACCTCCGATCCTTGCGGTCGGGGGAGAGCTCAAGAACACCATCTGCATCACACGGGGCCGGATGGCGTTCCTCAGCCAGCATATCGGCGATATGGAAAGCCCCAGCACTATAGAGTATTTCACCGAGACAGTAAGTCGCCTAAGCCGCATCCTTGATGTGAAGCCTCAGTTGATCGCCGCCGACCTCCACCCTGACTATGCGACTACGTGTTGGGCAGAGCAGCAAGAGCTTCAAGTGTTGAAGGTCCAGCATCACCACGCACATATTGCCAGCTGCATGGCGGAGCACCGAATCGAAGGGCCGGTCATTGGGGTAGCCCTGGACGGCACGGGGTTCGGCACCGACGGTAGGATATGGGGAGGCGAGATCCTGGTTTGTGACCTGGCCAATTTCGAGCGGGCGGGTCACCTGGACTATGTCCAATTACCCGGCGGAGACCGCGCTGTGGCCGAGCCCTGGCGCATGGCGCTCAGCTACCTTTTTCACACCTTTGGCGATACCTGGGAGGAGCATTTACCAGAGAACATGCGCCGAATTCCCGCAAAAAAAAGGCAGGCTGTTATCCAAATGATGGAGAGAGGCGTTAACTCCCCATGGACCTCGAGTTGTGGACGGCTTTTCGACGGCATTGCCGCACTCTTGGGCCTTCATTACAAAGTAGCCTTTGAGGGTCAGGCAGCCATGAGTCTCGAAATGGTCGCCGGGGAACACGACGGGAACGCCGCAGGTGATGGCTACGAGGTACAACCCCGTGCTGGTAATGATGGGTTCTTGATGGACCCGGCGGATTTCGTCCGCGGCGTTGTGGGGGACATCGAGCGTGGTTTGTCATCTCGTACTATCTCACGCCGCTTCCACGCAGCACTGGCACGCACATTTTCTTTGGCCTGTGTGCTCCTTCGCAGGCAGACTGACCTCAATCAAGTGGCGCTGTCGGGCGGTGTATTCCAGAACCGACTTCTTACGGAAAGTATCGTAGATGAGCTCGATGCAGCAGGCTTCGACGTCCTTCTACACAAACAGGTGCCGGCCAACGACGGCGGGCTGTCATTGGGACAGGCCGTCGTAGCTACGCATCGCAGCTTGATCGCATCTGGAAAGAATGCGACACAAGGATTTATGATTCAGCCATGTGTCTAGCTGTACCGATGAAGGTGATCTCCATCGATGATGACCACGCCACCTGCGTCATAGGCGACGTGGAGCGCGAGGTCCGACTCTCTCTACTGCCCGAGGTGCACATAGGCGAGTACGTCATCGTCCACGCGGGCTATGCGATACAAATACTCGACGAGGAGGAGGCACAGGAAACGCTTCAGCTCTTTGCCGATCTCCAGAGAGATATTGGAGAGACGGGATGAGGTTCCTGAGTGAGTTCAGAGACCCCCAGGCGGCCAAGATGCTCGTGCGCCGGATCCGAAAGGTCGCCGATTCTCTGGGTGAGGTAAGCTTCATGGAGGTATGCGGCACACATACTATGTCGATCTATCGCAACGGCATCCGCCGCCTGCTTCCGCCCAATATACGCATCCTCTCCGGCCCGGGATGTCCGGTTTGTGTAACGCCAAATGCCTTTCTTGACCGTGCGATCGCGTTGGCCCGTCTACCCGGTGTGACCATCGCTACGTTCGGTGACATGATGCGCGTGCCCGGTTCCACCTCATCGTTGGAGCGGGAGCATGCCCGTGGCTGCGACATCCGTGTTGTTTACTCCCCGATCGATGCCCTTCGCATCGCCGCTCAAGAGCAACGTCGGCGCCTCGTTTTTCTTGGAGTGGGCTTTGAAACTACGGCCCCGGCCCTGGCAGCTACACTCCTCGAGGCGAAGCGGACTGAAGTGAAAAATTTTTCAATTCTCAGCGCAGCCAAGGTCATTCCTCCAGCCATGCA
>JAGLXI010000245.1 GCA_023132995.1 Candidatus Zixiibacteriota bacterium
ATAGTCTATGAGGGCGGAGTGTTGCAGTCGCAGCAACCGGCACCGGCGCCGCCCGGCACCACTGTTGAAGTGCGGAACCTGTTCTACAATACGCCAGCTCGACGGAAGTTCCTCAAGGCTGAATCGACGGAGGCGCGGCACATATCCCGAACGGCGACGGCGCTGGCGATAGGGCGCTACCGTGTCGGTTTCACGTTCACGGTGAACGGCCGCAACATATTCCGTGTTCCGCCGGGTTTGGATATTGAGGCGCGCGTATCATCGCTTCTGGGGAGCGGCAGGAAATTCGTCGCCGTGAATATCGAGGCCGGTCCGGTGAAAATCGAGGGATACATCGGCGCGCCCGATACCGCTCAGCACAACCGGTACGGGCAGTACATCTTCATAAATGATCGCTACGTTTTCTCACCGGTACTGTCGCACGCTCTCAATGCCGGTTACGGCGAATTGATCTCCCCCGGGACATATCCCGTCGGCGCGCTGCTTGTGTGGGTCGACCCGACCGAAGTGGACGTCAATGTGCACCCTTCCAAGACGGAGGTGAAGCTATCTCGCGAACGGGAACTCCATGACGCGGTGGTCCGGGCCGTCAGAGAATCGCTGCGCCAGGACGGTATCATACCTGCCCTGAAGACCTCCCCCGGCCCTGCCGGGAACTCGGCGGGTGTCGGGCCGCATTTCTCCGGCAGACCGGGGCATGACAACGTCATTCCCGGAATTGGCTCCGCACGGGCTGAGAACGCCCCCTACCTGCCGGATCTGTGCCGACCACCCGAGACGCGGGACGGGGAAAGCGCGCCGGGTGAAGGTGAGGCCATGACGGTCGACAAGAACACCGGGGAGATCTTCCGGTCACAGACTGTGGCTGCCGGGTCGTTGCCATCGGTGGCGGAAGGACCTGCCGACGGCTTCCGACTTGTGGGCCGCTTTGCCGACCTCTACCTGCTTTTCCAGGCCGGTAACGATCTCTACATTGTCGACCAGCATACCGCTCACGAGCGGGTGCTCTATGAAGAAATATCCAGGCAGATCGAGGCTGAGACCGGCAGCGGGCAGGCGCTCCTGTTCCCGGTGCAGGTGGAGTTGTCGCCGGAGCAGTTGGCGGTTTATCAGGAATCGGGCGACATAATAGCGCGCTCCGGGTTCTCGGTGGCGGAGTTCGGCGGCCGCACGGTCAATGTTGAGGCGGTGCCGTCGATCATGACCGGGAAAGCCCCCGACAAGATGCTGATAATGCTTCTTGATGATATTGCCTCTTTGCGCAAGACCGGCTATGACCTGGAGAAAGCGGTGGCCCAGTCGGTTGCCTGCCGGTCAGCGGTCATGGCCGGTGATCGTCTCAGCGACCAGGAAGCCACCCATCTTCTCGCGCGTCTCCTGAAATCCAGGGACAGGTACTCATGTCCTCACGGCCGCCCCACTTTCATTAAGATAAGCCGCAGCGATCTGGACAGGCAATTTGGACGCACCTGATCCCAAAGCCGTTCCCATTGTCTGCGGGCCGACCGGGTCTGGCAAGACAGGCGTGGCGCTGGCCCTTGCCGACCGCTTCCCGATGGAAGTGGTCTCAGCCGATTCCCGGCAGATCATCAGGCATCTGAATATAGGCACCGCCAAGCCTACTCCCGATGAACGCAACAAAGTCACATTCCATCTCGTCGATACTGTTGAGCCGGGTGAGCGCTACAGCGCCTTCCGATTTGTCGAGGACGCCAACGCCGCCATCGCGGGAATACTTGAGAGGGGTCGAATCCCCCTGGTGGTCGGGGGTACCGGGCTGTATCTGCGCGCTCTCACCGAAGGTGTCGTGGAGATAGAAAACGATGACCTGGCGGTGCGCGAGAAGTTAGAAGCTGAGATGGAAAAAATCGGCCCGGAGGCGATGCACGACCGGTTGGCCGGGATCGATCCGCTGGAAGCAGCGAAACTTCATCCCAACAACCGCGTTCGGGTCATAAGGGCGCTGGAAATCTTTCACCTGACCGGCAGGTCCAAGTCGGAACTGATGAACACCGGAGGTTATGCCAAAAGCACGTTCGAATTCGCATACTACTGTCTTCTCCCGGACAGGCAGGCGCTCTATGAGGCGATCAATGCGCGGGTGGACGAAATGATGTCTCAGGGACTGGTAGAGGAACTGCGGCTCCTGGTGCAAGCCGGTCGGGCCGACGACGTGCGCCGGGCGCAGGTTATCGGTTACAGCGAACTGCTTGATTTCCTGGACGGGGAAGTATCGCTCGAGGAGGCGATCGCCCGAATCAAGCAGAACACGCGCCGGTATGCGAAAAGACAGTACACCTGGTTCTCGCGCCAGGCGGCCTGCCGGGTGTTTTCAAACCCGGTCAGTCTCGGCGCGGATCTGGCGACGCAGTTGAAATTATATTGACCGGAAAAAGACTTGCATGGGCCGAGGTTATTTCATATAGATCAACGGGTTAGAGATGACCCCGGTTAAGACGAGAGCAGTTTGTCCCGATAACTGATAAATACGTACTGTTAACAAATCGTGGTAGGTAACGTGGTAAAAGCATCGAGAATGTCTTTTGTTTATGTTCTGTGTTCATCTTTTGCACTGATGTTGGCTCTGACTGCCGGTTGCGGAGGTAAGAGCGGACTATCGTCTCCCCGGGCGTATTCCGGCGGGGAAAAACAAGCGGAAAAGGCAGACAGTGCCGACACGGCCCTTGTGGCCGGCGAGGATTCGCAGTATCCCATGACGTATGCGCCGAGTCGCACTCTCAGGGTGGAGCAGCGAACCAACGAGATAGACCCGCACGAAGCGCCAAAGGTCGAACATCGCGACACGGATGGTCTGACGAAACCATCTCACTCTCCGGACGAGGTTCTCTCGTACGGGTATGCCGACGTCGATGACTCCGCGTCGGCGGTTGATGATGATATCTGGCGAAGATTCGAACTCGCCGAAGAGTACTACCTCATGGGCGTCATGGCCAACCGTGAAGCAAGTTGGGAGGAGGCGCAGTACTACTTCGAGAAAGGCCTGAAAATGCTGGCCAAGCTGGATATCGAAACCGACTCCACGCTGACGCCGGAGGCTGTCAAATACAACCGGATGCTGGACAATTTCGTGGCCGACTACCGCGTGACCCTCAGGTCGCTGGGGCGATTAGAAGCGGATGTCTCGACCAGTGTGCTCGTCGAGCGGTTCGGTGATCTTGTCACGAACCTTGGCGCAGATACCATCCGTGTCTTCGACGACGAGCGGAAGCAGGAGGTCAGCTACGATCTGCCGGTGGTGATGAACGACCGGGTCAAAAGCTCTATTGTGTATTTTCAGACTGTCGCCAAAGATGCTTTCTACAAGTATCTGAGCCGATCCCGGAAATACGAACGGCTGATGCTTGGGGCTTTGTCTGATTATGATTTGCCCCGGGACTTCGTTTATCTGTCGCTGGTGGAGTCCGGGTTCAATCCTCGGGCTTACTCCTGGGCGCGGGCCATGGGGTTGTGGCAGTTCATCTCTTCCACCGGTCGCTCCTACGGGCTTAATCGCAGTTGGTGGATTGACGAACGCAGGGATCCGGTCAAGTCCACCGATGCCGCCTGCCGACATCTGAAAGACCTCTACAAGGAATTCGGGTCCTGGGAACTTGCCATGGCGGCCTACAACGGTGGCCCGGGGCGCGTCAGGCGGACCATAAAAAAACAGAAGACCAACGATTTCTGGAAAATGAGGCTCAAACGGCAGACGATGGATTACGTGCCCCTGATCTATGCCGCTGCGATTATTGCCAAGAATCCCGAGAAATACGGCTTTGTAGATGTCAAGTATGAACCGGAGATTGTCTGGGACGAGGTAAAGATCGACCGCTGTTTGGAGCTTGCCGTAGTGGCCCGGGAACTGGACTGTTCCGTCGAGGAGTTGCGGGAACTCAACCCGGAACTCCTGAGGAAATACACGCCGCCGGACAGCAAGAAATACCGGTTGAAAATACCGGCGGGGAAAAAGAAGAAGTTCCTGGCCGCCTATGCTTCCATGCCGTCTCCCAAGGAAACCAGTTGGGTCAGGCACAAGATCAGGCGGGGAGAGACGGTATCCACTATCGCTGCCAGGTACGGTGTTTCGCAGTATGCAATTCTCGACGCAAACAATCTCAGCCGCCGATCTACCATCTACGCCGGTAAGGAAATCATCGTCCCGGTACCTCTTGACAGCGAATATCGTGGGAGTTCGAAACGTCGCGACAAGAGCGACTACCGATCAAAGAACTCCATCTACGCCGTCCGTTCCGGCGACACCATGTGGGATATCGCGCGGGCCTTCGGGACAACCGTTGACGCCCTCAGGCGGGCCAACTATATCGAGCGTGGATCGCGCATCTATGTCGGCCAGAAGCTGAAAATACCAGTCTCCGCCAAAAACCTGAAGGACAAGAACGAAACCGGAACCCGTTCTCCCGAGACTTACGCGTCCACGGCCGGCACCGAAGGGAAACTGTCAGAGCACAAGGTTCGTTCCGGTGATACGATTTGGGACATCGCTCGCAAGTATGGCACCACGACCGCCAGAATCCGCAGCTTGAACGGTCTGGGGCGCTCCAGCCGGATTTACCCGGGCCAGGTGTTGGTAGTCAGCGACGCCGGTTC
>JAGLXI010000246.1 GCA_023132995.1 Candidatus Zixiibacteriota bacterium
CCCAATCCTGGATGGCGCCGGCCACGATCTCTGAAGCCGAGGCGGTGCCTTCGTTGACCAGGATGACGAGCGGTTTGTCAAGATAGAGGGGGGGGCGGTCGGAATAGTAATGCCGCTCGGAGCTCTCGTAACGCCCCTTGGTGTAAACCACCTGACGCCCCTGCTCCAGGAACAGCTCAGCCGTCTCTTTAGCCTGGTCGAGAAGCCCGCCACCGTTGGAGCGGAGATCGAAAATCAAGCCGGACACGTTCTTCTCGTTGAGTTCCGAGAGGGCGTTCCTTAGCTCGTGGCTGGTTTCCTTGGCGAACCGAGAGAGCCGCACGTAGCCGATGTCTGTGCCGGGGACAATGCCCGAATAAGGTACCGACTTGAGTTCGATAACAGCCCGCTCCAGCTCAAACTCCATCATGTCAGCGATTCCGGAGCGATTGATCAGGAGGGTTACCGATGTTCCGGCTGTCCCGCGCATGAGTTTGGCGCCGTCAGAGGTGGACATATCCTCGGTCGACTTGCCGTCGATCTCCCAGATGACATCGCCCGCCCGGAGGCCCTTGCGGTAGGCCGGAGTGCCTTCTATGGGCGTGACAATCACAATTCGGCCCTCGCGCGAATCGATCTGCATCCCCAAGCCTTCATACTTGCCGTCAGTGGACTCCATCAGGGCATCGTACGAGGACTTCTCCATCAAGACCGAAAAACGATCCAGGTCAGAGAGCATACCTACTATCCCCGCCTTGATGATTTCCTCGGTGTCCACCTCCTCCATGTACTGATTCCTGACATTGAAGGCGGTCTGCGTTAGTTTCTTGACGTCTCTGAGGAAGCTGTCTCGATCGTTGCGGGCGGTCTCCTCCGACCCACGGGAGCCGGACTCGAGATTTATGTGCGTGGTGTCAGCCCAGAGCACCGGTTCGGCTGACGCTGTGTTCTGAACCGCCTCACCGATTCCCACGAACCAGATCAGGGCAAGCGCGAAAATCGTAACACCAAAGAGCTGGACTGTATAGCGAAACATGGGACCTCCAAATGTGCTTTTCCAAAATCACTTACAATGTAACCATTTACGCAGCCTTGTCAAGTTTGGCGGCGCTTATCGGAGATGCTGTATCTCCATGAGTTTTATACGTTTATCGTACGATTATGGTTTCCCGCGCAGGTAATATCAACCTGCGCCTTTCGGTATTTCGTTATCTTCCTTGGGCTTAACGATGCGAGTAGGACATGCCGATTATTGCCGCCAAGGACAGATCGGCGCTGTTTTCCCACACATTGCATAACCCGTTTGACTTTATCGGCTTGGCACGTTGCTACGCGACCGAGACTGAAAAGAATGTCCTTTTTGTGCACAATCCCGTATCATTTACCAACTATGAAGTTCGCCAAAAGCATGACGGCAGCCTGGCTTCTGAACCTCCTGCTGCCCGGATCAGGTCACTGGTACTGGAAAGAGTATGCCTTCGGGCTGTTCGTTTTTCTTATCACGTTGCTGACTATGGTGCTGTTTGTAGCCTCGTTCTTTGTACCCCTTCCGGCTCCGGTGAAAGTTTTGGTCTTGGGCTTGCCGCTAGTATTCTACGCATTCACTTTCGTTGATCTGGCGCGGACAGTCCGCACCAAGCGCAGGTCCGTCAGCCGCTCACAGCGGGTGTTGCTCATTGTGCTTGTCGTCGCCGTTGTCTACCAGTTATGCGTACCAATCTCCCCACTTAACTTCGCCCTGAGAAACCGGCCGGAGATATTCACCCTTGAAGACAACCGCCTCTCCCCCCTGTTTGCTGGAGGGGACCTTCTCAAAGCCAGCAGGGTGTCCTACCTGGTGAACATCTTTGCCCTTGACCGACCGCTTCTGCACACGCTGCCCGAACGCTATGACGTTGTGAGATTCAAGGACGCCTCCGGCGGACGCGGCACGGGTATCGTGGTCGGTTTGCCCTCGGAGAATATTGAAATTATCGAGGGTGTCGTGGTTGTCAACGGCCTGCCGGATTTCGATACGGTGCCCGACGGGATGTTCCTTGCCGGCGACTGGCCGTTGACCCGGGCGAGACAGTTCTCTATCTTGGTAGCGACGCTGAAACTTGGAAGCATTGGGCGGGTGGAGGATGTCCCTCTGACGGACTTAATTGGGAAAGTGGAGAAACTGCTTTGAACCGAGTAAAGAACCTGATATTCGATCTGGACGGTACGCTGATTGATTCGTCCGAGGGCGTCGTGGAAGCGGTTAATTACTCGCTTGAGAAAGTGGGCGCGCCACCGCAGACTCCCGATGCGATCAAGCCGTATATTGGTTATCCATTGGAGAAGATGTATCCCAACTTCACCGATGCGCCCGTCGACGAACTGTGCGCCCATTTTCAGGAAAAAGCCACGGAGACGGTCGTCTCGTCGACGGTGGCCTTGCCCGGCGTCGACAGTACGCTGCGAGAGTTGTGTGACCGGGGATATCGCCTGGCCATCGCCACCACCAAGATCAAGGTCCATGTCAATGGCATCATCGACAAGTTCGGCTGGCAGGACCGGTTTGCAGTCGCTACGGGTGGAGACGAAGTAGAGCAGGTCAAACCTGATCCGACTATTTTCCTGCTGACGCTCGAACGGCTCAAAGCTCCCAAGTCCGAATCGATGGCGATCGGGGACACCATCAATGACGTCATCGCAGCCAGGGCGGTCCCGCTGATGGTTACGGCCGTGCTTTCACCCTATGGAGGACGCGAGAAACTCATGGCCTCCGGGCCGGACTACTTTGTCGAGAACCTGCCCCAGCTGCTACCCCTTCTGGACGGCAGCGGCATTGAAACGAGAGACCAACGATGAACAAACTGTATGTACATTCGTTCGAGACGCCAATGGGCAGGGTGCATACGGCCTCTTCCGAGAAAGGGCTGGCCCTGGTCGGTCTTCCCCGCGAGACTAAGCGCCGGTTCTACACCAGGATGGGGAAGCACTTCCCCGACTACGAGGTCTGCTCTGGAGAAGCAATAAACAAAAAAGCGCAGACGCAGATCGTGGCATTCCTAAGCGGCAAACGGACCGGGTTTGACTTGCCGCTGGACATAAGAGGCACTCCCTTTCAGGTTAAAGTGCTCAAGCGAGTAGCCCGTATTCCGTACGGCAAGACCCGCACGTATGGTGAGATCGCCCGCGCCATCGACCACCCGAGGGCATCCCGGGCGGTGGGAGGAGCCAACGCGCAGAACAACCTGCCGCTGGTAATCCCCTGCCATCGGGTGGTGGCGGCAAACGGGTTAGGTGGCTACGGCGGCGGCCTGGCGATGAAACGACATCTGCTGAAAATAGAGCGCCCTCTTAGGGATTGAAAATGATCGGCTGGCTTTCACCGGAGCGTTGTGAGCAGTTAGCTTGAACGGCTATGTCAACTCACGACTCTCAATAGGGACCTGAGGCAGATTTTATTGACTAAGCGACAATAAGTGTAGAGCTTGAACTCAAGATAGAGGAGCATTAACGTGGACCCACGCGTTGAGAAACTGGCCAGGGTGCTTGTCACCTACTCGCTCAAACTGAAAAAGGGACAGACCCTGAAGATCGTCGGTGAGGTCGCCGCCCTGCCGCTGATAAAGGCTGCCTTCAAAGAGGCGGTCAAGGTCGGCGCCCACCCGTACACGGTGATCAGGGTACCTGACAATGAAGAAACGATACTGAAACTCGGAACCGACGCCCAGTTGAAACACATCCCGGCGCATTCCAGGATGGAGGTCGACAAGATAGACGCCTACCTGGGCATCTGGGGAAGCGACAACACCCGCTACCTGTCCGGGATCGATCCCAAACGCCAGGCGTTGCACAGAATGGCCATGAAATCCGTCATGCAGAGGTTTCACAAACGGGCTGCGGCCGGTTCGTTGTCCTGGTGCGGGACGCAATTCCCGACGCTCGCCGACGCCCAGGAAGCCGATATGTCGCTTGCCGACTACGAGGATTTTGTATACCGATCCGGTCACATCAATGCTGCCGACCCGGTCAAGCACTGGAAAAAAGTGGAGAAGGAGCAATCGCGGCTCTGCAAAATCCTCAACAAGGTCGACCGGATTCATGTCCGGGCGAAAGGGACCGACCTCAAACTGCGCGTCAAGGGTCGCAAGTGGATCAACTGCTGCGGCACCGAGAACTTCCCCGACGGCGAGATATTCACCGGTCCCATAGAGAACTCCGCCGAGGGATACATCCGTTACAGCTTTCCCGCCGTGTACATGGGCCGGGAAGTCCGGGACGTGCGCCTCGAATTCAAGAAGGGCAAAGTGGTCGCCGAGTCCGCCGGCAAAAACCTCGACTTCCTCAAAGCCATGCTCAACATGGACAGGGGCGCGCGTTTTCTCGGGGAGTTCGCCATCGGCACCAACTACGAAATCAAGCGCTTTTCAAGGAACATACTGTTTGACGAGAAAATCGGCGGCACCTGTCATCTGGCCGTGGGGAATTCGATCCCGGAGTCCGGCGGCAAGAATGTAAGCGCCCTGCATTGGGACATGATCTGCGACCTGAAGAAAGGCGGCGAAATAACCGCCGACGGCGAGGTCATCTATCGCAACGGTAAGTTTACGATATAGCGCCAGCCCTGTCTTACAAAAAAACCGACGCTGTCCGCGTCGGTTTTTTTCATGTCAGGGCTGCTGTATCTTATTGCCCAACCGGTGGCAGACCCTGGTTGAACATGAAATCGACCATGTACACAAGGTCAGCTATATCAATGGGGCCGCCCTGAGCATCGACGTCACCAGCTTCAGGCGGCGTCGGCGGGGGGCCTTCGTTGAACATATGATCGACAAGATAGACAAGGTCGGCAATGTCAATGAAGCCACTGTTATCCATATCCCCGCGGACGAGGCTGACGACTATGAACCCGGGATGGATCACCGGCTCATATGTAAGCAAGGCTGACGTGAGCTCAAGCGTTTCCGATCCCAGTGCGGAATCGACTTTGTTGCTGAGACCGCCCGGTGTAAGTGGCGCAATAGTAAAGTACAACCGCATGACTTCACCGGAACCCTTGGGAAGCGGCGGCTGGCCGCCTCCATCGTCGGCAGTCAGTTCCCAGGCATACCGGTTGGAACCGGGGTCGGAGGCCACTTCCTGCAGTTGCTCGAAGTAAGCAGTGCGATCACCACGAGTGACGGAATCGAGCGACAGCGGTGGCACATCCTCATATTGGAAGGGAATAACAAATCGTGACAGCGGCTGCGAGTTAACCAGGCTGACCGACATCATTACATCTCTACCGGGCAAGGCCGAGTCGGAGACAAACCTCACCGTATCGCCCAGCACGATTATGTAGGCTTCCTTCTCAAGGGTAATATCGCCCATAGAAGTGCCTGCCGTCAGAGAAACGTCGAAGATGCCCGTCTCGGTATACGTGTGAGCAGGGTCCTGGACGTAGGCCGAGCCGCCGTCGCCGAGCGACCATGTCCACGTGTCGACCGTCAGCGGGCTGATTCCGGTAAATTGCACTACCGCCGGGGCATGCCCCAGGGTTATGTCCGCTTCGAAATCGGCACCCCAGCCCAGAGCGGCGTCACCGTCCATTACCCCCCAACCGTAGTTGTTGTCAGGCGAGTTGGCGTTGTCGGCCGTCTCCATCAGGGCCTGACGGATTGCCTGAGCCGTGAAACCGGGCCGCGCCTGTATCATCAGGCAGGCCGCCCCGGCTACCAGTGGTGTCGACAGCGACGTTCCATTGGCGGTACCGTAAGAGTAGTCTGATCCGCTTGTCGCGCAGACGGTAGAGACACCCTGGGCGCAGACCTCGGGCTTGATGCGGCCGTCATAGGTAGGGCCTCGTGACGAGAAGGAGGCCAGCGCTCCCGATTGATACACTGCTCCGCAGGTTAGGATATCAAAGGCATCGGCCGGTGCACCAATGGTGCTTGGATCGGGGCCGGAGTTGGAGGCAGCGTTGCACACGACAATGCCCAGATCAGCGGCCATGCTGGCGGCGATGCTGGTAGTGGCTGTGGCTCCATCCAGATCCTGAAAAGTATAGTCGGTGCCGGTGCCGGGATCCCATTCCAAATAGGACAGGGAACTTGTCACAACGTCGGCTCCAATAGAATCTACCCATTCCAGGGCCGCCACCCAATTGTCCTCTTCTACGGGCGTCTCCGAGCGGACATCTTCGGTCTTGCAGAGGATAAAATTGGCTTTGTACGCCGGTCCGTAAATGTTGCCGTCTTTATGGCCACCCGACACCGACCATATCAAGGTGCCGTGACTCCACTGGCTTGGCCAGTCGCCTACTTCATTGGCCACGTTACCGTCATTGAAGATAAAGTCCCATTCCGCGAGTACGCGACCGTCGGCGTAGTGCTGCGCAAATGCCTCGTGAGTCTTGCGAAAACCGGTGTCGAAGATCGCCAGCGTGACGCCGGTACCATCCAATCCCTTGTTGTGCATGGCCGGTACGTTTATTTGCGCCAACTGGCCTTCGGAGGCACCGTAGTCCAGTACTTCGGGGGAAAGAGAGAGCGGATCCAGCCGATCAATCCGGATCGGGGTACTCTCGAACGGTCTGCGCCGGTAAAGCCCCAGCGGTCTGACTTTCGCGACAAACGGCAGTCGGCATATCTCATCGTAACGGTCGACCGGGATCTCAAAGCTGGCAGCGTTGAGCCATCTCGAAGTGCGCCGGTGTATTGCGCCCCGCTCGATCACTTGCTCCAGGTAGCCTTCCGGCACCGGCAAGTCGGCGAAGACGACGTGATCCAGTCCGACCTTAGCTCGTCTGGCAAGTGCCCGCTCACTGATAGTCACCGACGTGGCTCTGCCGGAGAAGCCGCTTTTGCCGGTAATCCCTTTGTCAGTGAAGTATATCCACACCATCAGGGTATCGCCGTCCCGGTTGACCAGGGTGCGTTTGACGTTATCAAAGGCGGCCGGATCGGCCTTTTCGCAAACCACCGGCTGATCAGTCAGAGCCGGGATAATGCGGTCGGCCCTTGCCGCGGCCGACAGAACGGAAATAAGAGCAAGTGTAAGGATCGCAGTAAGAAGCGCTGTATTGGATCGACGGCAAAGCTGCATAATCATGTCCTCTTTTCTGAGATCGGCGAAAAGGCTACTGCCTCTTAGACGTAAGACCGCTTCGTTCTATCAAGTTACTACAGATGCCGTTTTTGTCAACAGCAAATCGCCTCGTCCCTATTAGTATGGGGTTGTACCTATCTATTGAAGCGTGATACGCGGCCGCACGTTCTCGGTGCCGGGATATACGCCGCCCCGGCATCACGCCTAACTAACAGCTACGCACGGGGTTGCCTCTGAGTGGCGGCGACTGTCCGGATTCATGGCGGCAAGGCATGGGGTATGCTTCAAAACCGGGTGACAACAAGAAAACCTTAAGCGAGAGTCCCGTTAACCCCCGGGACACTGTGGTTTCCCGGTGTTGACCTCTCTCGAGTTTATAGGATCCGCTATGAAAGCAAAACTTAGATCTGCACAGGGTATCACCCTCATTGAGATCATGACCATGTTAGTGATTATCGGTGTCCTGGCTGCGGTGGCGACTCCCAAGTTTCAAACCGCCTTCGAAAAGACTCGCTTCCGGTCCGCCAACCGAGACCTGATATCGACCCTGAGGCTGGCCCGATCGATGGCCATCACCGACAAACACCAGTACGGTGTCTATTTCAGCTACGAGAACCACACCGTAACCATCTTCAAGGATTCGATTGCCCCCACAGCCTATGTGTTAGACGCCAATGACCCGGTGATTCGAGTAGACACTATAGCCGATGAGTTTGCCAGCATCTACACGGACGTTGAGAACGACGTAATCACCTTCGCCCCGAATGGCTCGGCAGGATTCAACGGCGGTGGAAACATTGCAGCCCAGGGCTATTTCCCAAGCTGGTCGGCCGAGTACTACCACAATGTGCTGGCTTCAACCGGCCGGGTTCGTTCGTATGACAGTTGGGAGGCGTGGGCAGAGAATCACGGCGATCTGTAGAAGCAGTGGTAGTCTCCCAAGAGCTTCCTGTTCTCTCCAATAGAGGCTTCTTCGCCAAGCGAAGGGGCCTCTTGTTGCTATATTCAAGTAGTTGAGAAGCACCGACTTAATCGGCCTTCGCGAAGAAATTTCGAGCAGGTTCCGACACAGACTCGAAATGGCCACGGCAGCGGATATCCCAAAACAGACCAACCAAAGAGGATTTTTTGTCACAGACCTCAAATGAGACGGGATTATGTCGACAACTAATCTCGTAGGCAAGAACCGGAAAATCTTAGACAATGAGTAAGAAATGGCGTTTTCACGCGGAAGTAAGAGCACGGTAGGACTGGACATCGGGGCAAGTTCGGTGAAACTCGTGAAGCTGGACCATACCAAGTCCGGCCACTCGGTTTCGGCAATCGGGATACGGGAACTGCCTCCGGAGGCCGTTGTCGCTGACGAGATTCGTGACCGCGAATCGGTCATGTTCAACATTCAGTCGCTCATTGACCTGACTGACCCTAAGATCAAGGACGTGGTCGTGTCACTCTCCGGGCACGGCGTCATCACCGATCGGTTTACAATCGACAAGAAAACCGGCACCGAGGCGGAGCAGGCGATTCTCTTTGAGACGGAGCAGAGAGCTCCCTTCGATGTGGATGACGTCTCGCTGAGCTATCATATCGTCAAGGTTGACGACGACATCAACAAAATGGACGTCCTGTTGGTGGCGGCACGAAAGGAGTATCTTCAGGTCTACTTGCAGTTGATTGAAGACTGCGGGCTGCGTCCCGTGATAGTGGATGATGACGCGCTCGCCATATACAACGCTTACGAACACAACTACGAAATCGACCCGACCCGGATCACGGCCCTGGTGAACATCGGCCACGACGTGACCAACATAACCTACGTTTGTGACGGTTTATATCACTCGACGCGCGATGTCTCATCGGGGACCCGTGAAATCTATAATGCCATTCAGAAAGAATTCCGCCTCAACCCGGAATTGACCAGCAAGGCCATCAAGGGTGAGATGTCGGAATCGATCGACCAGGATATGCTCAAGGCTACGATCATTTCGGCCACCGATGATCTTATCTCGGGTGTCGAGTTGGCCTTCTCCTACTTCAAATCCCAGGCCAAGCTGGAAAACATCGACTGGATTGTTCTTTCCGGCGGTGGGGCGCTGATTCCGTATCTGCCGGACTTCCTGCAATCCAAGCTGGGCATTCCACTGGAGATTGCCAACCCCTTGCGCAATATCGACTATGATCCGGAGCTGTTCCAGTATCTGCAACCAGAGAAGATCGCACCCCTGCTGACTGTCTCGGTAGGCCTGGCGATGCGGACGGTGAGGTAAGGCCATGATAGAAATAAACCTGCTTCCCAAAGACTATAACAAACGCTCGTTCGAGTTCTCCCTTGGCAAGACTGGCCTGTATGTGGTGGGCGGAGCGGCCGGAGTGGTTCTAATGTTGATTGGAATCACCCTTTTCCAGATGAACCAGATCAGCACTCTCAACGACAATATCGAGCGGGCCCGACAGCGGGCCGATATGCTGCGCAAAGACATCCGGGTAGTCGAGGCCCTCGAAGACGTAAAAGTCAAGATCACCAACCGCATGAAGGCGGTTGAGACCCTTGACAGTCACCGTTCCGTCTGGGTTCGGGTTCTGGAAGATATGGCCAGAAACGTGCCTGACTTTGTGTGGCTGGCCCGATTCGACGAACTACCGACGGAGAAAGCAGACGATTCCGGGTCGACACCGGCGCTGGTCCGAAGGGCTGAGATCGAAGGACACGCATTCACCCTCAATGCCATGGCCGCCTTCATGATCAACATGATGCGCTCGGATTACTTCGACGAGGTCGAACTGAAAGGGACCAGTGAAGTATGGTACGAAAACCACAGTGCGTTCAATTTCATCCTGACATGCGATCTGCACTACCTGTCCGATGAAGATGCGCGAGGAATGTTGGGCAAAGTCGGGGATGAAGGGCAATCCGCACCCTCAAAGGCCAGTCACAAAAGCTTAAATTAGGACGGACCGTTATGGATCTAAGAGATGCAAACACGCAGAAAATCGCCATGGGGCTGGTGGCGTTCTTTGTGGTGGTCTATTTCTGGTACTCCCGGCTCTATTCGAGTTACGACCACCAGATAGAAACCAGGAGCTACGAGTTTGAACGGATAACAACGGAGTTGCGCCAGGTGGAACTCAAGGCCAAATCGCTTGAGGCTCTCAAGCTTGAGTACGAAGGCCTGGTGGATCGCTATCACGAGATCGAAGCTCTCCTGCCGGAAGTCAAACAGATCCCTTCCTTCCTGGTTCAGTTGCACACGGCTTCATCGCTCACCGGTTGTAGGATCACCGGTATCCAGCCGGTTAAGACGGAATCAGAGAGGTTCTACAATGTCGCCTCGTTCGAGATGAGGATGACGGGTACCTATCATGATTTCGGTTCTTTCATGAGCTACGTGGCCAACTTCCCCTTCATCGCGAACCTGTCGGACATGAGGCTCACGGCTACAAATATCGCCATTGGGAAGTCAAAGCATGACGATGAGACCGATGACCTGAAAAGTAAAGAAACTATCGAGGCCATATTCAACCTCTCTACCTACTATGTCAAAGAGGAGGAGCGGCTGATGGAGTTGAGTATATAGGAGATGAGGAGATGAAAAAGACCACACTAGTTACAGCAGCCTGCCTTCTCCTTGCAGCCTCCATCGCCCACGGTGCTGCCCGGGTCGCCAATGTTGAACTGAGCTACCGGAACGGCTATTCGGTTGCCAGAATTGATGTCGAAGGCGCTGTTCGCTTCACCCACCAGACCGCAGTTTCCCAGGACGGTCGTCCTTTCCGCGTGATAGTTGATATCCTTACGGCCGTTCACCATCTGGGGGCCAAGGAGTTCCTCTCGCTGCCGGATAGCCCGGTGCGGCACATCCGCACCTCCCAGTATTCCGTCAAGCCGGAAAAAATTACGCGTATCGTGTTTGATCTGGAAAGGGAAACAACCTACCGGGTAGAGTCTGACAACAACTCGGTGAGCATCTTCTTCCCGGACAAATCCCGCCAGCCGTTTGAGATCTGGTCAACGTCCGCGTTTCTGGTTGCCCAAGCCAAGGCAAAGAGGCAGGTGGCGGCGACTAAACCACCGGAAGTGCCTGCCGCTGCACACGCAAAACAGACTAAGCCCAAGGCCAAAGAACGGACCTCGGCCCAGTTGAATGCGGCCATAGACAAAGACCGACAGGAAAGTCTGCAGTCCAGCGCAGCTCCTGTCACAAAAACACCGGCCCCGCTCGCCGTGAAAGCTGCCGCGCCTACGCAGGAAACTACCGTAAAGGAGACCGGTCACAAGACCAGTTCGCCGGTCAGGTCGCAAAAGCTTTTCTCCGACAAGGACAAGTGGGCCGGCCTTTTTGAACCTTCAGCGGCGGACAAGGCTGATCCAGTCAAGCAGGCCAGCGCCAAGGCTCAGACCGACACCAAAACCGGCTCCGCTGGAAAGATAGCTGATGCCCAGCCTACTGTTGTCCCGGAAAAGCCGAAGACGGCCCCCGCCAAGACCGTAAAGAAGCCTGCTCCTGCCGTCAAATCGATAGATACCAAGACCAAACCTACTCTTGCCGCAACCAGTCAGGACGAAGACGCCAAGCCCCCGGCCAAGTCGGACAGCCGGGCCGTAAAAAAGCCGGCGTCAAAGACCAAACCGACAACCGCCGGTCACGCGTCACCCAAACCGGCCGCCCCTGGGCAGTTGGCGGTATCTCCGGCCAAAGACCAGAAAGTGACTCAGGACAGCTCTACCAATCCGGCGCGGAGTAAGGTCAAAACGGATAAAGTGCAGAAGCAGGCCGAACCGACCGGGAAACCGACACCGGAAAAGGATGGAATCAAGACCAAACCGGACAAGAAGTCAACCTCGCGCTTCCGGCGCAGTCCGACTATGTCCAAGAAGATAAAAGGAACCCTGGTCGCTGAATTTCCCAAGCGGTTGGTCGTCAAATACAAGACGAAAAACTACCGCGATCCCTTCGAGGCTCTGATCAACGATGCCAGGATGTTGAGAAACCCGATTGAGAAGCGAGTGCCCAGTGTCGAGGGCCTCAAGCTGGTCGGTGTTCTCCAGTCCGGCTCCGGGGCCAACAGCGCCCTGTTTGAAGGCACCGATGGCTACGGTTACATTCTGAAGGCCGGCGACAGAGTACAGAAGGGCTACGTGCTGCGCGTGGAGAGCGACAGAGTGTTCTTCCAGCTATTTGAATACGGTTGGAGCCGCACGATGGCCCTGAACATAGAGGACTAAGAAAGGCAGGTGTTACATGGCCCTGAAGAAAGCTGATAAGAAAAGCCTGGCGACCGGTTTGCTCATACTACTGCTGGCGGCATGCATGGCACCGCTGGCGGCCGACAAGCAACCAGACCCCAACGTTCCTATAGAGAGCGTGCAGTTCCAGTCGGCTGATATCCGGTCGGTGCTGACGCACCTGGCCGACTACGGCGGCGTCAATGTCGTCATTGCGCCGGACGTCGCGGGCAGAGTCACCATAAAGCTCGACAATGTGATGTGGCGACAGGCTATGGATATCATCGGCCGCACCTATGATCTGGCCATTGTGGACGAGGAAGGTGGGTACATCCGCGTGATGCCTCTCAAGGCCCACCGCGAGGAACTCACTGAGCAGGAGAAACACCGTTCCGAGCAGCGCAAGTTGGTGGA
The DNA here is from genome assembly GCA_023132995.1 of Candidatus Zixiibacteriota bacterium. GTDB lineage: Bacteria > Zixibacteria > MSB-5A5 > GN15 > FEB-12 > JAJRTA01. The sequence continues at coordinate 12,677 of JAGLXI010000246.1, forward strand.
ACTGGAGACCAGGATCATCAAGATCTCCAACTCAACCTCGGACGATATGATCGAGGCCGTTAAATCACTGATGACCGAGCGCGGTTCCGTAACCAGTGATTCCCGGTCTAACTCGATCATCATTCAGGAAGTCCCGGATCACATGCCGATCCTGCTGGATTATATTGCTGAACTGGACCGGCCGGCACAACAGATAAAGATATCCGCGCAGCTTTTGGAGATATTCACCAACGACCTTACGGAGATCGGCATTGACTGGTCGGCGGCAGGCACCTATATCCCCAATCCCGATCGCGAGATTCAGCAGACGGCTGCCGTCACGACCAACGACGTAGCCGACCCGGCCGGGAGCTATTCCATCACGGCCCTTCAGCGAGGGTATGACGTGAGGGCGCTGGTGGAGGCGATTGTATCCAACGGCAAGGGAAAAATCATCGCCCATCCGGAAATTACCACCATCGACAACCACCAGGCCAGGATTCAGATGGGCTCCAAAGTACCTATCAAGCAGTTCGACGAGGCCGGTAACGTGGTCATCGAATTCGAGGAAGTAGGGACAATCCTGACGGTGACGCCCCATATAACGGCCGAGAACCAGATCCTTATGCACCTGGCTCCCGAACGCTCGAGTTTCCAGTTCGATGCCGCCGGTGTCATCATCAATACCAGCAATGCCGAGACGAATGTAATCGTCGCCAACGGCCAGACCGCTGTGATCGGAGGACTGACCACCGAGGACGAAGTCGAGAACGAAGTTGGCGTGCCCATTCTAAAAGATATTCCGCTCCTGGGCATGCTGTTCAAGTACACGAACAAGAAGGTCGAAAACCGAGACCTGGTCATATTTGTCACGCCGACGATCGTCGAAGAGGACCTGGCGGTAGGGGGGTGACCGCGGGCCGGACCTGACATAAACAGGATATGCACAGGATAGACTCAGGAGAGATCATGTTTGAGAAAAAGAAGTACTCCGTGTCCTCGTTGATTACGGTAGTCTTTGTAGCGGCAGCGCTGCTTATGACCGGGTGTGAGTCAAAAAGCCAACTGGATGAAAGCGAGCAATACGGTGATCTGGCGGGCGCCGAGTTCACGGTTACGGCCAGTCCGGCCGCCCTCACGGTGGGCGCCACGGCGGTCGTGGAACTGAATGTGGAACTGGAGGGTCAGGGTGTCCCCAACCAGGTTGTCGTCTTCACGGTCCAGAGTACCGAGGCGGGATACTTCAGCCCAGCTACGGACACGACCGACGCCGCCGGCCTGGCGGCCACGGTCTTCACGGCCACCAGCATAGGCGCCGCCGTTATTAATGTCTACGTCGGTTCCTACCCGTACCCGGCCTCGACCAACATGACGGTAAGTGAGACCGCCCAAGCCGGTTCCGGCAACGTCGACATCTCGGTATCGCCAAGTCTCCTTCTGGCCAACGGAGCCGACACGGCTGTAGTCACTGTCACCGTACGCGACGGCGTGGGCCAGCCGGCCCCCGATTCAACGCTGGTGAGAATTGTGGCCGGTGAGAAATTCGTCGATATCGACGGCAACGGGTATTGGTCCAACGGAATCGACTCCCTCATTTTCGACGCTAACGCCAACGGCCAGTGGGACGCCCTCGGCTTGATCCCGTCAACGGCCGTTACCACCGGCGGAAACGGAACTGTCACCGTTAACTATGTCTCGGGAGGCGACGCCCAGACAGTTTATGTAAGGGCAACCGTCGATGACCGTGGAATAAGCGGCTTCTCGGAAACATC
>JAGLXI010000247.1 GCA_023132995.1 Candidatus Zixiibacteriota bacterium
TTACACAATAATCCTTGCACTACCGCCGCGTTTGCCCTCTTGACTAAATGATCACAAGCCGGTATATTAAATGGGTGAGCTTTGGGAACACTATTGGCTGCCAGGAATATAAACCTGTGATGAAAACCATTGTACTGTCGGCCTGTCTGGCCGTGATTGCCGCCAACAGCGGAATTGCGCAGCCGGAACTAGAAATCAGACCGAAGGAGTTCGATTTCGGTTTTGTCGCTTGGAACTCAACCCTGGTGCCTCAGTTCTGGTTTGTCTCGACCGGCACCGATACGGTCAGGATCAGCGACATCAAGACCGGTTGCAGTTGTGCCACCATGCCGCTTGAAAAGCGGCACCTGGCACCTGGTGACAGCATGAAAGTAGGGCTTTACTGGGATATCGGCCGGCGTGTAGGCGGGGTTGTCCGCGGCCCGGGAGTATTCTTCGAGGACGGCAGCGAGCCGGTTCATTTCCTGCTGACGGGCATGGTGATCTCCAAACCCGACGCAGCCCAACCCGTGTCCATTAAACCATACAAGGCGGAACTTGCCCACCTGGCGGGGAACTCCATCGACAGTGTCAGTTTCACGTTTCACAATCGCTCGGACGAGGAACTGGACCTCAGGGTGGTGTCATACCCTGTCGACGAGTGCGAGTTGGATTTCCCGACCGTCCTCGCTCCCGAATCTTCCGCGATTGGGTATATTAAGATCAGACCGGAATTCGCCGATTCTGAGTTCAAACGGTCGGTTACGGTTGAATTCTCTGATAAGAAAAGAAACCGTATAACGATACCGATCAGGAGAAAGTTCTACTAAGCTACCACTGCCGGGACCGGCGACGTAGGGAAGCAAACCATTAATGGTTCTACAGAAGGGAACTTGAGATACCAATGAGAGTGATACGAGGAATTTTTGCAATAGTCACCACGGTCATACTATTGACGGGAGGAGTCCAAGCGGCCCCCCGCATGACCATCAGCGACTCTCTTTTCGACTTCGGATACGTGCCTCAGAATGCAAAAGTGGCCCACGTATTCTGGCTGCATTCGACCGGCGACGATACGCTGAAGATTATCAAAGTGAACCCTGGCTGAGGATGCACCAAGGCACCTTTGGAGAAAAAGGTGCTTGCTGTCGGTGACAGCACACGGCTTGAGATAATCTACAGTACGGGACGGTCCAAGTCACGCAGATCGAAGTCGCCTCAGATAGAGACCAACGAAGGCCCGCCAAAACACCGGCTAAGGATTTTTGCCCATGGTGTTGAGCGTCCGGATTCCACCTATCCGATCGTGGTCAGCCCGTACAAACTTGACCTGTCCCAGTTTACCGAGAAGTTGGTGGAAAAGAAAAAGTTTGAGATCACCAACATGTCCGACCAGAAGCTGGAACTTAAGCTTGTCGATCTGGCCAGTCGGTACCTCGAGGTGAAACTTCCGAAATCCATAAAGCCCGGCAAGACGGCCGAGGGTGAAATTAAGATCAGGGAATACTACCTGGACGAGTCCTTCGAGAAGTCGTTTACGATCGAACTGAACGATGAGAAGTCGACTCGGTTCACGGTGCCGGTGAAAAGAACCGTGCGTAACCTTCAGGCCAAAGGCACCTCTGAGGCCGGAGGAAAATAAGAAAATGTCCCCCTAAGGCAGAAAACCGCCCCCCGGGCGGTTTTTTCCTGCCTGGTCATGGCCCCCTCAGAAACCGCCGATGTCGATATATCCTTCCTGTATCTTAAGCTGCCACTCCCTGCTGTAGATTTCGCCATAGACGTTGGAGTGAACCAGCCGATAATCGTGATCGCCCCGTTTATCCTCAAAAATGAAGAACTTGCCTTCCTTGATTTCGTGGTAGTACCAGACCTGGTAAGGGCTGACCAGGCGGGGGGCGGGGACATCGTTGATCTGGTCATAAGGGCCGAAAACCATCCAGATGCGTCCACAGTCGGACATCCAACCGTTGTCTCGGTCTACGTTAGTTGAGAATATCCGATTAGCGTACTCGAAGCGCTCTACCAGCTCCCGACGGTTTTCAATCTCCGGTGTGGACGGATACTCATCATGCTCGCGCCAATACTGCTCAAGAAAGTTCTCCTTGCCCTGATCGGTCAGACCGCTCAGGGTTGATTTCTGGGCTGGTGTCAGGTGGTAAGCGACCAGGTGTTCCTTGATTTCCAGGCTCAGGGTGTCGTAGGGATCGAATATCTCAGCTTGCGCCGCGGCAACCAGAACGTCAGCGGGAGACAAAATGCGAAAAGGAGTATAGGATGTATCCGCGGCTCCCGTTTCCAGGTCAGTGACGGCCAGCTGAACGAAATACAGTCCGGTGGGCCAACCCCTGATCTCAAACGATTCGGCCACGGCCACGGATGCGCCGGGCTTCTCGGCGACCCGACCACCGAAATCACGATACGTGACGCTGTCCGCAGCAGCGGCTGCCAAGGAAAGCCGGTAGGTCGAGGGGTGGTCCCCGGAGAAGGCCAGGTTGTAGACTTCGCCATAGAAAAAGACCACCGAGTCGTCTGTTCCATACACGGAGAGAGGGTTGGGGATAATCCGGTATCCGTTTCTGACCAACCGGCGGTTGGCGCCCTCGGGCTGATCACCCACGTAATCGACGTCGTAAGCCAGCCTCACGCCGCTTATAGCGACTGCTTTGCGCGCCGGAGGCGGCACAAGGACCCGTCTTAGGAAACTCTCCCCCTTACTCTTGCTGATGGCGTCAATGACTGTCACGCGGGCCGAATAGACACCCGGCCCGGCAAACAACGAGAGGTTGTTGAACACGCGAAAACCCTTGCGGGCAGCCTCTCCGGGGCCTGCAGCCCTGACCGAGAAATAGGTGCCGGTCGAATCCGTCTGCCGCCCCTGTGCATCAATCAGGTCGACCTGGGCAAAAACACGGGCCAAACAGGTGGAGTCCTCGCCTTCGCGGGGGACAAACTCAAGCTGATGCCGCCTTATTGAAAACGGAAACTCCACCAGCGATATCGAATCATACTCAGGGTTGTTGTAGACGGTATACCCGGCGTAAACCACGAGTGGCTCCTGAGTATCCTGCCCTCTCACCATCGAGGGGAATACGACCGCCAGGCCGAGCCAAAATAGAACAGATCGAAACGCAACCTGCAAAACGCACCACCATCCCTTCTAAAAATCGGGCCGCTGGTCCATCCCGTCGAAGGGATACATCAGACGGTAATCACCATCCTCGTTTTCATCAATAAACGTGAACTTCAGGTAGCGTCCACCCTGATAGTAATGCCAAATCTGATACGGACGTCGATTCGGGGAAATCGGGAAATCGTCGATCTCGTCCGGTTCCCCGTAGCTGATGTATGTTCTTCCCCGGTCGCTGTGCCAACCACGCTGCCTGAAGTATCCGAAGTTCTTGTTGGCGTACCTTACCCGCCGGTAGAACTCACTTCGTGTCTCGTTATCGACCGTGCCCTGAGTGGGGTCACGCGAAAGCCAGAAAGCCTCGATCGCACGCACGCGATCATCATAGCTCTCGTGCTTTTTCAGTTCATCTATTTCTTCCGAAGTGGCGATCAGGCTGAGAATGTTGAGAACCTCCTTGAAGTCGTTTCTGATAAGCGCTTCCTGCGTCCATTCGACCCTGAAGGTCTTCTCTTTCTGATCGAGCTTCTTGTTCCGACGGCCCCGCAGGATAACCTCAAGGCGGTAGTCTCCGGGCGTCAGGTTGGACAACGAGACTTCGCAGAATTGCCTTGTTACGGCATTGCTCAACTCAGCGGTCAGGCTGTCCCGGTAGGCCATGCTGCCGCGTTCGCTCCTGATTGTGGTCTCCACAAAGACGTTGCTCATGGAGTCACGGCCGCGGTAGATCTCTATGTAGTAGGCCACGCGATCATCGCCGGCGCCACCGAATTCCCTGCTGACGGAGGGAACGACGGCAAGACTACCCTTGTCAAAGATCGACGGTTCCTGGTCCACCGGCCCGGTGGCCATGACAAACTCAATATCGGACAGACGCGGTTTCTTCGAATTGAAGTCCTTCAGCTTGAGTTCGACGTCGCGCGAAATCATCTTGGACGACTGCTTGTCCCGCAGGGTAAGAGCGACCTCGTATTTGCCGGGCTCGAGTTCGAAACTCGCCTGGTTGATGCGAAAATCAAGTCGTGAAGCGGTTCGTCTCTCGTCGGTGACCCTGATCTCCCGATCCCGCGTATATGAGTCGATCTGTTGCCCGCTTTTGTCTTTCACTCGAATCACGCACTCGTAAGCGGCTACGAAACCGCTATCCTGCGGTTCAAACTGTAGTACGTGGCTGAACAACTGGTAGTAGACCTCGAGCCTGATCTTGTCTGAAGCAGGATTGTAGAAGGCTGCGTAGTCCAATAGCAACCCCGGCTCGTGATTCGGTATATTGCCGCTACCGGAGTCACCGATGACCAGGCAGGGAAGCCAACAGCACACAACAGCCGACAGCAAGATCAGGGCGGCGCTGAGGTATCTCCTTGTCATGGCTTCAACCTTCTAACTCGGGGCCGGTTACCAATATCCCAACTAACCGGGCATAGGTGCTTGGGGCAAGGAAAAAAGCCTCCGGCGCGGTGAGCCCGGGAGACTTACTCGTATCGCAGGGCCTCGATCGGATCCAGCCGGGATGCCTTGAGGGCGGGATACACTCCGGAAACCAATCCCACGGATACCGACACGGTGAAACCCAAAACAGCCCAGAAGGGCGAGATCGCAAGAGGGAAACCCAGCAGGCTGTTCACCACCAACCCGACCAGCGCTCCGAAAGCAACACCGATGATCCCTCCGGCGCCTGATAGGGTCATGGCTTCCGTCAGAAACTGGGCAACGATGTTGGATCGCTTGGCGCCGATAGCCTTGCGGACGCCTATCTCCCTGGTCCGCTCGGTCACGGATACAAGCATGATATTCATGACGCCGATACCGCCGACCATCAGCCCTACCGAAGTAATTACGATCATGGCCATGTACAAGTACTTGGTAATGTTTGCGACCTGATCCTTGAAGGTCTCCTGAGTTGAAAGAGCGAAGTTGTTTTCCTTGTTGAACGGAACCTTGCGGTACACGCGAAGAGCGTTGATTATCTCCTCCCTTGCCTGGTCGATCATATCGTATTTCTGCGCCCGCGCCACCAGTGTCAACGCATCGTCCCAGGGGTGGAGTTTCTCGTATGTGGTAAGCGGGATCGAAACCAGGTTGTTGTCGGTGGTGGCGTCAAAGTTGGATGTTCTGCGCTCGAAGACGCCGATTACCTCAAAGAGATTCCCGTTGACTCTGATCATCCTGCCTACCGGCTCTTCCCCCTCGAAAAGGCCGTCGACGATATCGGCGCCGATGACACAAACCATGGCCCGGGTGTGCAGGTCCCAGGGGGTGTGGAACCTGCCGTCGGAGATGTTCTGGTCTTT
>JAGLXI010000248.1 GCA_023132995.1 Candidatus Zixiibacteriota bacterium
ATTTCCCAGTTCTGACAGAACTTGCAGTTCACATTGCAGCCGGCTGTGGCCAGGGAGAATGCCGTTGTGCCCGGATGAAAATGGAACAGCGGCTTTTTCTCAATCGGATCGATATTGACCGAACAAGCCAGGCCATACACCAATGTGTAGTAGACGTCACCCCGGTTCTCCCTTACTCCGCAATAGCCCCGTTCTAGATCGGTAATGCGGCAGCGCCGGGGACAGATGCCACACTCAATCCCACCACCCTCGGTCTTCTTGTAATGCCGCGCCTCGACGCTCGATAATTCCTTAGCCAGATCGAACGCGCACGCATTCTGGACGCCGCCCACCAGCTCCGGTATCAGATCCGTGTGGCAGGTGGCCGTAACAGCGGCTCCACAACCGACGCAGCGCAGGAACTTCCGGCGATCCATCAGAATAACCTCCCCGGTCGAACCTGACCGCCTTCGTCCACGATCCGCACGCTAAGGTCGATGCGATCCATGTCGGCCACGCCTAACCCGATCTCCTGGGCGGATGCGAGGTACCGCGCCGGTCGCCCGGCCTGCGCAAGCGTGGGAAGCCCCCGCGCTCGACGAAAGTGCTCGAGCACCTCAAGCCCCACGCGGTCCGCCGCCACCGGATCGTTGGAGATGATAAGTCCATGATAATCGGCAATGTAGTCGCTGCTGTAGCCGGGACCCTGATCGTACTGTACCCTGACGGCATCCATTATGGTCAGGCGATGCTTGTCCCTGATCGGCTGCAAGTTCGCCACGTGGGCCACGAACGGATTGCAGTTGTTGTCGTGATACTTGTTGGGATTGTTGATGGCGCCGAACATATTCTTGAGGCCGCCGGACAATCCGGCCAGAGAGTGGTCTTTCAGCACCGGAAGGTTCACATTGTGATCGACCATCTCAAGCAGAACCCTGCTGATCAGGCTGCTGACATCACCATAGCTGTGAAACACGCGACCGTATCCGACGGACCTGGAATCGGTGCCCAAACAACGCCTGCCGAAGCTGGAGGCGTTAAGGGTATAGCCCGCCCGTTGCAGTTCCCCGCTGGTGCGTTCCCAGACGACAAGGTCGTTGGCATCAAATCCGGCGTTCTCCAGCACATCTAAAAACGCTTCCGTCAATGCCACCGGCGTGCAGGTATATCGTCTGGTCAGGCAGTTGACTTTCATCCCCACCCGTCCCCCGGGGAAATACTTTTTCACAGCCGCGGAGACGTCGTCCATGCCTGATAGTATCGGCAGCGCCACATCAAGAAGCGCGCGATAGTGGTCGTTGGTAAACTCGTCCCCGGACTCTGCCCCGGATCGCCTTACGACCACAACCTTGCTCATACAGGTTATACTACAGCTTGCGGAGAGACTGTCAACCCTTTTCGATCCCGCTTAAGCGCCAGAGAACACTTTTGGACTTGACGAGAGAAAGGGGCGGTGCTATTGTAATTCGAGGATAATACAATGAGAGTGTCAGGGATATTGTTGTCCATGTTGCTGGCTATCGCTGCTCTATCAGGCAGCGTCAATGCCGAAGTGCGCAGGCCAGCCGTGGCGGGCACCTTCTATCCCGCCGACAGTGCCACTCTGTCCGAGATGGTCAGAGGCCATCTGGCGCAGGTGCACGACTTGCCGGAGATCGACGGACATATCCTGGCGCTTATTGTCCCCCACGCGGGGCTTGTTTACTCCGGAGCTATCGCCGCCTGCAGCTTCAAACTGCTGGAGCGATCCGGCGTGAACCGGGTAGTGCTCTGCGGACCGTCACACCGGCACGGTTTCAACGGCGCATCGGTGTACGGCCCCGGTATCCGGTGGCGCACACCACTCGGTACGGTTGAATGCGATGACACCTGGTGCCGAAAACTCCTCGGCTATGACAACGCCATCGACATCGTCAGGGAGGCCCACGCGGCCGAGCACTCGCTCGAAGTGCAATTGCCATACTTGCAAACTGTCCTGCCCGCATTCAAGATCGTGCCGATCGTATTTGGATACCCCGAAGAGAAAACCATCGAGACCCTGGCTGCGGCGCTCAGTTCCCTTCCGGATGACCCAAACAGCGTCATGATAGTCTCAACAGACTGGCAGCATTACAAACCCGCTTCGGTCGGTCGCCCGATGGACTCGCTCGGAATCGCCTGCATAGAAGACCTGGACGCCGAGAGACTGCTCAAGCACCTTGCCGACGGCAGAGTGGAGATGTGTGGCGGCGCTCCGGCGGTGGCGGTCATGAAGGCGGCTCTCACCAAAGGAGCCAACCGGGCAAAACTGCTTTGCTACGGCGACTCCGGGGACCTGACCGGCGACAAAAGCGCGGTAGTGGGCTATGCGGCGATCGCCATCTACAGGTCGGTCAACAGCGAAAGCAATCCTGATTCGACAGATGCGCCTGAACTGAAGACTGCCAACTCAACGCCCAATTTCGACCTGTCCGATGCCGACAAGAAGCAACTGCTACGAATCGCACGCGAGTCTATCAGCACCTATCTCAAGACTCGGGATGTGCCTGAGTTCGATGTCCCCGAGAACCTGCGCCAGCCCGGGGCGGCTTTCGTAACGCTCGAAAAGCGCGGGCGACTCCGGGGATGTATCGGCCATACGATGGCGATTGATCCGCTATACAAAACGGTTGCCACTTGCGCAATCCAAGCCGCTTTTGCCGATCGGCGCTTCCACCCGGTGCAGGCAGAGGAACTGCCGCAGTTGCACATCGAGATTTCGGTCCTCACACCGTTGGTCGAAGTGAGATCGCTCGACGAGATCGAAGTCGGCCGCCACGGACTTATGATCGTCATGGGAAACAGCCGTGGCCTGCTTCTTCCACAGGTTGCTACCGATTACGGCTGGAGCCGCACCCAGTTCCTTCAGCAGACCTGTCAGAAGGCGGGGTTGCCGACCGACGCCTACCAATCGCCGGAGGCTACTATCTACAAGTATGAGGCCCTCATTTTCGGGGAATAACCGCCCCTGAAATCTGACAGCTTGTTCTGTCGCTGCCTCTTGCTGGTGTGCGGTGCACCCCCTGACGTTCCAAACAAGTTTGAAACGGCCACCCTGCCGAATCTTGTTGGTGCGCGGTGTACACCCTCCTGCGCCGTGTGTTTCTGCGGGCGAGGAATAAAAAGGTTGGCGCATGGTGATGCACGCCAACCCCAATAATATGTTACGCTTACGGCCGTTTGCTAATGCGACTCTTGATAGTCCCTCAGCACTCCGACAACGTAGTCGATATCAGCTTCAGTGTGGTCAGCGCAGACCTGGAATCTGATTTCCTCGTCCCCTTTGGGCACCACAGGGAAATTCAAGCCGGTAGCCAACACGCCGTTTGCCGTCAGGTGCTTCACTATCTCGTTTGTCTTTTGCGTGTCCCGAACCATCAGCGGTACAACCGGATGAGGACCCTCGATAGTCTCATAACCGGCAGCCTTGATTCCATCTTCGAACCTTTTGGTCATCTTACCGAGATGCTCAAGTATCTTGAGGCCTTCCGGGCTGTCAAGGATTTCAACGGCTTTCATGGCGGCGGAAGCTTCCGAGCAGGTGATGGGATTCGAGTAAATGTACATGGGGGCCGTTTCACGCAAGTACTCGACTATGGTCGCGGAGCCTGTTACAAAACCGCCGTTTATTCCGAACGCCTTACCTAAGGTGCCGATAAGAACGTCAACCTTCGTATTCACATACTCTTCAGTGCCTCTTCCCGTCTTCCCAAGAGCGCCTATGCCGTGGGAATCATCGACAACAGATATAACGCCTTCTTCAAACTGGGCGTCGTATTTCTTGCAGATCTCAACCAACTCGTCCA
>JAGLXI010000249.1 GCA_023132995.1 Candidatus Zixiibacteriota bacterium
GGGGGCATTATCACCCCTCATACTGAAGATACCATCGGTGACAACCAGGACTCTTTTCCCTTTGCCGATGCTCTCTTTCAGTTTGGCCTCACAGTCCGCCATGTCATTGTGCTTGTATATTGCCTTGGCCACCGGCCGGGAAAGCCTCATCGACTGGATGATGCAGTTGTGGTTCAGTTCATCGCTGACAAAGACCGTTTCGCTTGTCGTCAAAGGCACGATGACACCCATGCTTGTTACATACGCTGAGCTGAAAAGCATGGCTGCTTCCCGGCCAAGGAATGTCGCCAGTTTCTTCTCCAACGCGATATGTGGTGCGTAGGTACCGCTTATGAATCGAACCGATCCCGGTCCGGCGCCGAATTTTCTGGCAGCGTCCTCCTCTGCTTCTATGACATCTTTGCGAAGGGACATTCCAAGGTAGGAGTTCGCGTTCATCTTGATGAATCCCTTGTCCCCCTCACCCTCGACATAGTAGCGAGGGCCTCTCTTACCTTCCGCCTGCTTCACGGCGGTAATGGTCATCTCTTCGCCTTTGGCGGTACCTTTTGCTTTGAGTTCGCCCAAGGCTTTCTTCAGAGCGCTATTCAAGTTTGTTACCGGCATTGTTGCTCCTGGAAACTAATGTGTTAGAGTATCTGGTGAGTTTTCGCGGTTCATCTATTTCTGCACGAGTTTCTTTGAAAGCACCTCGATCATGTCCTTGGTCATCACAGGGAGGGTGTATTCGGGTTTCCACCCCCATTCTTCTCTGGCTGCGGAATCGTCCATATTGTTGGGCCAGCTATCCGCGATTCCCTGCTTTACGGGGTCTACGTCGTAGTCCATGGTGAACTCAGGTATAGTCTTCTTGATCTCAGCGGCGATAATCTCCGGGTCAAAACTCATGGCGGTTACATTGAACGCGTTTCTGTGCTTCAATTTGGCCGGGTCTGCTTCCATCAAGTCAATGGCGGCTTTGATGGCATCCGGCATATACATCATGTCCAGAAAGGTCCCGGCGCCAAGATTGCATGTGTATTTCTTGTTCTTGATGGCCTCATAGAATATTTCTACCGCGTAGTCGGTAGTTCCGCCCCCTGGCAGCGTCTCATTGGAGATGATCCCGGGGTAGCGAACGCCGCGAGTGTCGACCCCGAACCGTTTGTGATAGTAATCACAAAGCAGCTCCCCGGCTACCTTTGTCACACCGTACATCGTATTGGGGCGCTGAATTGTGTCCTGTGGCGTGTTATCCAGAGGAGTAGTCGGACCGAAGGCACCGATCGAGCTGGGAACCAGAACAGCACATTTGTGTTCGCGAGCCACTTCGAGGACATTGTAGAGGCCGTTGATATTGACATCCCAGGCAAGCTGCGGATTGGCCTCAGCTACCGCCGAAAGTATCGCGGCAAGATGAAGGATAGTGTCAATTTTGTGCTTCCGAACGACATCGTTCACGACATCGATGTCAGTGCAGTCAACGACTTCAAACGGCCCTGAATTCAGCAGTTTCTCACTTGGCTTGGTTTTCCGTCCTCCGGCGACAACATTGTCATTGCCGTACCTTTTGCGCAACTCCATTGTCAGTTCCGACCCGATCTGTCCTACCGATCCCGTTACCAGAATGTTCTTCATCTCGTATCACCTCAATTGTTTCAATAACTTGTATCCGACTTCAGATGCCGTGTTCCATACGCACAAAGCTCTTCAGAGCGCGATGGGTAATTCTAAGCAGCAGACCGGCGATTGTCAAACGAAAAGCGGGCGTTCCCCCCTGCCCTTCCGGCAGAGACTAACCCGGTGATTTGCAGGCAATTGGCGGGGCAGACAGGACTCACCACTTCGGGTATTGTACCGAGAGTCCTGCGCTCCAGCGGAGGCGACAGCGACGCGGCTCAGCCAAGTATGTTTCGCCGTTTCAGCGCCATCAGAAGCGGCACGCCGATCAGATAGCAGGCAATCAACTGTCCAACGCCGACCATCTGTACCGAAAACCAGTAGTTGACACCGATCAGCGGCGCTAAGTAGGCGGAGACGCCGAAGGCATTGAGCAGGACAGGCGGCAGCGGCGCGATGAGAAGATTGGGGTTGCCGCCCGAATAGGAGACCCTGGCCAGAACCAAAACCGCCAACCACGAAGCTACCAGCGCTAGTCCGCCGACTGCCTTAAGCCATGTGTCATCGGTAACCTGCAAGAACGCAATCGAGGCAATTGCCCCCACAAACGACAACACGTGGAGTACGCTCGACAAACCTCCCGGTCTCGCCCGCAGTTTCTCCGCCAGCGCAACTACGACAAGAGACAACGCCGAGAGACCTGCGCCGGTCAAGGTGTAGGTCGTGACCGCCAGACCGCTGAGAAGATAAACCGCCCCCGTCCACAACAACACCACGGGCAGGACGGCGAACAGGTTGCTGCCTCGGTGTCTCGACAGGTGATATGTGCTCCGCGTGAGGAATGCCGCCGCCAGCGTGATCAGAGGCCCGAAGACGATATCCAGCCAACCCATGCCGCCGATGATATTGGCCAGCAGGCAGCCAATGTACAGACCGGGAATCGCGGCCCTGGTCAGAAAGGGCAGCACCGTCAGAGCTTCCGCAATCCTGACCTGGTAGACGGCGAACGAGATTGGCGCCAGAACCAGGCTGAGAATCGCGTAGACCGACGCAATCAGCCCGGCCGCAGATAGTTCTTTTGCAGTGAACCTCGCCATCTGACCAATTACGGGAGACTCAAGGGAATGGTCAACCTGATTCTCCCCGGCCAATCGACAGAATGGATCAAGTGTGCCCTGTTGAGAATGGGACTTCTCCGAGCCGGCCGGCTTATTCTCTCAGGCTGTTGAAAAACTCGGAATATAATGCAACACAACAACCGCCTTCCATTACAGGTCATTTCTGAGCCCCTCTCTCATCTCCGCACCTCCACGTTATCTCTGAGCACGCGGGAATCCACTGGTATCAAC
>JAGLXI010000025.1 GCA_023132995.1 Candidatus Zixiibacteriota bacterium
TTTACCACGGGTTTGGCTCCTTTCACTTGTCCTGAAAGACTCAAGTCAAACCCGTTGTTATTTATTCAATCCAATTTACACAACTTAAGATACACTACCAATTCGAGACGTCGGTTGACAAATGCCGAGGGCGTCGCTAAATTGAATCAAAAGAGTTCAATCAGCGGGCGTAATTCAGTGGTAGAATGTCAGCTTCCCAAGCTGGACGTCGTGGGTTCGAACCCCATCGCCCGCTTTTTTTGATGGTTGTAAGTGGCATGAAAGTTCGCGACGTCGATCCCGCCTCGCCTCTGTATGGCCAGATCCAGCCGGGGTACTCCATTGTGGCTATCAACGGCCGACCGGTGCTTGACTCGTTAGACTATCAGTTTCGCACAGTCGACAAGCGGGTTCGCATCAGATTCGCCGACAAGAAGGGCAGTGAGCGGGAGTTTGAATTCGACAACCTGTATCCCGGCGCCTTAGGTCTTCGTTTTGACGACGACCGGATCAAGGTCTGCAACTGCAATTGCATTTTCTGTTTCGTGCGGCAACAGCCCAAAGGCATGCGGCGAACGCTGTACGTAAGAGACGAGGACTACCGCCTGTCCTTCACGCACGGCAACTACATCACGCTATCCAACGTCACCGACCGGGAGATGGCCCGCATTATCGAGCAGCGGCTCTCGCCCCTGTACATATCGGTGCATGCTACCGACGACCGCTTGCGCCGGCGCATGTTGCGCAAGGCGAAATTAGCGCCCATTCTTCCTCGTCTTCGTCACCTGGCGGACAACGGCATAAGGCTGCACACCCAGGTCGTCGTCTGTCCGGGAATCAATGATGGCGAACAACTCGAAAAGACAATCGATGACTTGGCGTTGCTGTATCCGGGCGTGTCGACTCTGGCTGTAGTGCCGGTCGGACTGACAAAGTACCGTGACCGTCTGCCGCGGCTGAGTCCGCATAGCGCCGAAGAAGCGGTGGGGATTATCCGTCTCGTGGAGAGTCGCCAGCGAGAGCTGCTGTCCCGGTTGGGGAGCCGTTTTGTCTGGGCGGCGGACGAGTTCTATATTGTGGCGGGGCGGCGTTTTCCCAATCGCAGTTCATACGAGGAAATGGCCCAGTTTGAAAACGGGGTGGGCATGGTTCGGGAGTTTCTCACGGTCTTCAACCGATGGCGGGCGTCGCTGAAACGGATCAAGTCGAAAAAACGGGTGCTCTTGGTAACCGGGCGGTCGGCGTATCCGTTCCTCAGTCGATTTGTAGTTCCGTTCTTGCGGCAAACGTGTGGTTTGCGGATATCCCTGCTGGTGGTGGAGAACCGCTTCTGGGGAGACACGATTACAGTCAGCGGGCTGCTGACGGGACGGGATGTGCTGCGTGGTGTCAAGAGCCGGCGGGCCGGGTTCGACAAGCTCGTGCTGCCACCCAACTGTCTCAACGGCGACGCTCTCTTTCTGGACGACATGCCGCTTTCGGAGTTTGAGGCGAACGTCGGCAAGCCGGTAGCGGTCGGAAGCTACAACCTTGCCCAGACCATTCGGGAGGTGTTTCAATGAGAATGCCCACCGTGGCCATAATCGGTCGCCCCAATGTCGGCAAGTCGTCGCTGTTCAACCGGTTTCTTAAGAAGAGGCTGGCCGTGGTGGATAAGGAGCCTGGAGTCACGCGCGACCGCAACTATGCTGTCTGTGACTGGCGGGGAGTCAGTTTTCGCCTGGTCGACACCGGTGGTATTATCACCGAATCCATCGAGTTGATGGACCAGCTCATCTACGACCAGACCGAGTTCGCCCTCAGTGAGGCCGACCTGGTGCTCTTTCTGGTGGACACGCATGTCGGGCCCGATCCGTCCGACCGGATGATCGCCCGCCGTCTGCAGCGTTCAGACAGTGAGTGCATCCTCGTGGCTAACAAGGCTGATACCCCGGAGCTTGAGAATGAGATTCACGAATTCCTGAAACTCGGGTTGGGTGATGCTGTCCCGATCTCCGTAACGCGGGGCCTGGGGATCGGCGATTTGCTCGATCTCGTAGTACCGAGACTGCCTTCTCAGGACACATTGCCTGCAGAGGAGAAGGGGCTTGTCAGGGTGGCTCTGGTGGGGCGGCCCAATGTGGGGAAGTCGTCTTTCATAAACTGCCTTGCGGGCGAAGAACGGTTGGTGGTGACGCCCCAGGCTGGTACGACGCGGGATGCGGTCGACACGCTGCTGGCGATTAACGGTCGACACTACATCCTGGTTGACACGGCCGGGCTGCGGAGGCGGTACAAGGTGCATGAGAATATCGAGTTCTACACCAATCTGCGCGCCGGGCGGGCGATTGAAGACTGCGATGTGGCGGTCGTGCTGATCGACGCTACCAGCAGTGTCACATCCCAGGATCAGAGAATACTGGAACAGGTTATCGAGAAACGGCGGCCGGCCGTTATCGCCGTGAACAAGTGGGACCTGATAGAGAAAGATTCCAACACCGCTGATCGCTTCACGGTACAGATCAGAGACATCCTTGCCAGCTATGCCTTTCTGCCCGTGATCTATGTCTCGGCGCTCAGTGGGCAGCGGGTGGCTAAAGTGATGTCGCTTGTGGACAAGGTGTTTGCCGAGACCAATAAACGCATTCCCACCTCGGAGTTGAACGACTTTCTGCAGCGGGTCCAAAAACGGAAGCATCCCCCGGCACGGCAGGGAAAGCACATCAAATTCAATTACGTTACCCAGAGCGAGGTTGCCCCGCCGACTTTCGTGTTCTTCGTGAACCATCCCAAGCTTATCGACAGGTCGTACATTGGCTTTTTGAGCAACCAGATTCGCGCGCAGTACGGATTTGAGGGAGTCCCCTTCCGCCTCAAGTTCTGCAGGAAGTAATCGGTAGCGTCACACTTGCAGGCTTTCTACCGGGCTCATTAATGTAGCTAATCGATTCCCGCATTTGTCCGACATGGCCAGTATATGGTCATACCAATTGAACAGCAGGAAAAGCTGGACGAGTTAGAAGAGCGTCTGGAGGCCACTCAGGCGGAATTGCGCGACCTGGCCACCATGGGGGCCGTGATTACCTCGATCCACGAGATCAACGCCGTCCTGTCGGTGGTGATGGATATGGCCATCAGGCTGGTCAACGGTGAGGTCGGGCTCATCGCACTCGAGGATAATGACGATCTCAAGGTCGAAATATCCTGGGGTGTAAGTGAGGAATTCGCCAAGTCATTGATGTATCTCGACGACAAGGACCTTCCCACGTATTGCTTTCGGATTCGCGAGACCATTATCCTCAACGAACTGAGCATGAAGGACAGCAGCGGCCTTCTCATCGACTCCATCATCTGCGTTCCCATCCAGACCTCGGAGAAATGTCTTGGGGTCATGCTGATTGTGAACAAATCCGGAGGCGAGAACTTCAGTGACCGGGACAAGGAAATCCTGCAGATGCTGCTGAGTTTTGTGGCCGTAGCCATCGACAACTCCATTCTCATGAAAGAGAAGCTAAATAAGCAGAAGATAGACCAGGAAATGGCGATAGCTAAACAGATCCAGTCCACGATTCTGCCCCAGGATATCGACAGCATTACCGGTGCCGACGTGGGCGTGGTCTATTACCCTGCCCGGGAGGTCGGGGGCGACTTCTACGATATAGTAAAAATCAGCGAGTCCAGATTCGTGGTCGTGATTGGAGATGTTTCCAACAAGGGAGTGCCGGCCGCTCTGGTCATGTCTGCCGCCGCCGGGATCATCAAATCGCTCATCAAGATCAACCCTCAGATCAGTATGTCGCAGCTTGCCGGTTCCGTCAACGACCTGATGGCTACCGAGATTATCAAAGACCGGGAGATGTTCATAACGCTCTGGTTCTGCGCCTGCGATCTTGAGAAAAAAACACTGAGCTACTGCAATTCCGGGCACATGCCCGGTCTGCTGTGGGACAGCCAGGATAGAACAATCCAAGAACTGGCGGAAGGTGGTCCCATTATAGGGCAGTTTGCGGGGTTTGAGTTCAAGCAGGGGGAGCGGAAGCTCAACAGCGGCGATCGGTTGTTTCTTTTCACCGACGGTCTCACTGAGGCCCAAGACTCGGACAACAACCTGTTTGGCCGCGAACGAGCCGAACAGGTCTTTTCGGTTGAGATCGGGTTGCCGCCCAAAGAGTTCTGCCTGAAAGTCAAGGAGTGGGTCGACCGTTTCACGGAAGGCGCCGGCGAGGATACGCACGACGATTTCACAATTCTGCAGGTCAAGGTGGATTGAAAATGGCCGTCTATGAGTTGATATATTCCTCAGTTCTGGAATCCGAGGAGCCCATGCTGGATAGACTGCAGGCACTGCTGTATGAGCACAGCGTGTGTGACCGGGATGCGCGCGATTTCATGCTGGCCGTATCGGAGGCTTTTACTAATGCCCTTCTCCACGGAAACCGCTGTCAGCCGAACAAGGAGATAAAAGTCCTGATTGACATTAACCAAAAAGTGCTTTGTGCCGATGTTATTGACCAGGGCCGTGGGGGTGCCGACAAGGTGAAGAAGAAGTGTCCCTCGAGCCTGCTTTCCGAAGGCGGTCGCGGTGTCGACTTGATGCGTTACTGCTCTACGGATGTGAAATTTGTCGAGGACGAAAAGGGAGACCTGACAGTATCGATCAGGTTGGAAAGACAAGACGATAGACAATTTAACAAGTGACGTAATATATACTGTGGAGGTTGCCGTGGAAATGTCCATGAGAGAACGCGACGGGGTGGCGATTGTGGATCTTAACGGAAGGCTGGATCTATCCAGCGGGACCGCCCTGAAGGAACGAGTGAAAAGCCTGTTCGAACAGGAAAAGATGTCGATTCATCTGAACCTGTCCCAGGTGGAGTTCATCAACAGCTCCGGGTTGGGATCCTTGGTTTCGATCATGAAGGAAACCCGGTTGCGCAAGGGCCGTCTGACTCTCTCAGACCTGGCCAGCTATGTCCAAGAGATATTTGACATCACGCAACTGACGAACATCTTCGAGATTTTTCCCACCGAAAAGGAGGCTCTTAGTTCATATCAGCCGGTGGCGACGAACTGAGAATGACTGGGCGTTTCTCTAAGGGGTTATTATGGGTACTGTTATTGACAGAATCGGGGAACTCCTTTCGCTTTTGCAGTCCCCCGATTTCTATGAACGTGAAGAAGCCGTACGGGAACTGGGCACCTACAATGAGGATGAGGCGGTGGCGGGTCTGGTTATGGCCATGGAGGATCCCGACCTCGGAATCCGGGAACTGGCCGCCAACCTGCTCACCCAGATGCAGGGAGACATAGCATCCCGGCTGCTGATCCGCTTCTTAGGCCATGGAGATATCGGGACCCGCAATCTGGCGGCCGAGATCCTGGTAAAGATCGGCAGCGACGCGGTTGGGCCGCTGATTGAGGACCTTGACAACGACGACTACGACATTCGCAAGTTCATAGTCGACGTGCTGGGACTAATCAAAGACCCGCGAGCGATCGAACCACTGTGTGAGAAGCTGTGGGATGAAAATGAGAATGTCGCCTGTTCCGCCGCTGAGGCTCTGGGCGAGATCGGTTCCAACAAGGCTGTCAAGGCTCTGATCGTGGCTATTGAACGGGTGGAGGATGCCCGCGTTCAGGCAGTGGAGGCGCTAGGTAAAATAGGCGATCCATCCACGCTGGAAACGCTGTACGGCATGCTGGACACCGATGATCCGATGACCCTGTATGCAGCATTGGAAGCTATCGGGCAGATCGGACAGAAGGTCTCGGTTCCGAAGCTGCTACCTTTTCTTGATAGTAAGGACGACTGCATCGGCGAGACGGCCCTTATGGCCATCGTCAACATCAGTCTGGCCAACGATGGCGCACTCGACCACGACCTGCCGCTCGATAAGTACTCCGACTTCCTGTTTAACGGGATCAGAAATCGCAACAGGAAGCTCACCGAGTTCACTTTGGGTCGGTTGAATCACTGGAATGGAAGTGATGTCATCGGGTCGCTGCTGGATGTTGTAGATTCCGTGGATGAGGAAAATCATAAGCGGATCTCGGAGATCCTGGAGCAAGCAGGAGCTTTGGCCACAAAGCTGATCCTGCAAAAGCTCCCTGCCGCTTCGACCGCAGCCAAGCTTATCTTTCTGGAAACGCTCCAGCAGTCTGTCGACGAAGAGATGGCTCGCAAGCTGCTGCCGTTTGCCGTCGATCAGGAACCTGAAGTCAGGCAGAAAACAGCTCAGGTGTTGGGAGTCTCCGGTTGGTCAGGGGCCGTCGGAGCCCTGAAAGAACTGGCCGCAGATGCCGTCGGGCATGTTCGCGCGACAGCCTATGCGTCTTTGGGCTGGCTGGTCGCCGAAAACGAGATCGGCTTCCTGTTTAAGGGTCTGGACGATAAATATTCCGATGTCCGCGACGCTGCCCTGGGCGCCTTGATTGTTGTCGGCAGTCCCAGGGTTGTGGAGATGTTCAGTGCTGATCTCAACTGCGATAACATCGAACGGCAACGCCTTGCCGTCTCCGCCCTCGGGAAGATCGGCGACCCTGAGGTTGTTGAGCCGTTGCTGAATGCGATCAACCATCCTGACGCATCGGTACGAAAGCTGGCTATCATCGCCCTGGGTCGGATACAGCAGGTGGAAAATGTCCAGCCGCTGATTCTGTCCTTGAGCGACGAGTCCACCGCTGTCCGTAAAGCGGCGGCATCGGCACTGATAGCTATCAGGGGCGAACAAGCGGTCGCCGACATCAGATTCCTGCTCGACGATGAGGATGTCTGGGTCAGGTATCACGCGATCAACACTATCGGTGAGTTGGGAAGCGAACGATATGCCGAGTACATTTTGCCGTATCTCGATGATGAACAAGACGTCATCAAGATTGCCGCTACCAAGGCGCTGGCCCAGATGGGCAGCACGGAGGCCATCCCGAGGTTGAACCAGTTACGCCAGGACAAGAACAAGGACCTGGCCGAGGCCGTGGTCATGGCCGTGTCAGACCTGGAGGAGATTCAGTGATGGAAACCCCATCCATCCTGGTGGTGGACGACGAACTGTTGATCCGTGATCTGTTGTACGACTTCTTCAACGGTCAGGGGTGGCAGATTACCGTCGCTGAAAATGGAGAGAAAGCGCTGGAAGTTCTACGGGAGAAGAAAGTAGACCTGGTGTTGACCGACCTGCGGATGCCGGAAATGGATGGCATGGCTTTAACCTCGCGCGTCCGGGAGTCTTACCCGGACATGCCGGTAGTCATCATGACCGGTTATCCCTCGGTTGAATCTGCGGTGGCTGCGCTGAGAAGCAAAGTGGCCGACTATGTAACCAAACCATTCAACATCAATGAGCTTTACAAAACGGTCGAATCGCACCTGGCTCAAGAGAAAGATTGACGGCGAATCATGGCTCATACTTCGACGCAAAGGATTCTGGTGGCTGAGAGGGAGGAGGGCGTTCGCGAACACCTGGCTGATTTCCTTGTCCGGTTGGGTTATGCGGTCGACGTTGTACAGGATAAAGCGGGGATTCTCGACAGGCTGGTTGCGGCCAATTACCATCTTCTTCTGCTCGACGAACGGATAGCCGGGAGGGA
>JAGLXI010000250.1 GCA_023132995.1 Candidatus Zixiibacteriota bacterium
CCTCCTTCATTCGGTCGGCCTCGCCCTGGTACCGGTCACATCGCTCGGCCAGCCGGTCCTCCCCGTGACAGATGCGGACAGCCTGATTGGCCGCTCGGCTGGCTGCTTGCAGGATTCTCAGAGCGGCACCGTACGCGTCGGCGGTGCCGAGTTCCTGTGACTGACGATAGGCCTCACGCGCCTGAGTGAGAAATCTGGCTGCTGATTCCGACTCGCACTGGCCCACAAGGTCGGCGGCATTGTCGATCTGTTCACCAACGGTTTCGACCCGCCGGTTGTAATTGGTCATTTCGCGCCCCTGCCTCTGTTCGGCGCGGATCACCTTCTGAATGGCCCTTTCCACCTGGTTGGCCAAGGTCAGGGCGGCTCGGTACTGGCTAGTTCGGTAGAACTCCCAGGCCCGATCGAGGTTGTCTCGGGCAGCTCGGTACATGGCCTCGTAGTCGACACCGGCACGAGACCTGAGTGACTCGCGCGCCCGTTCAAGCTGCTCCGTAACCCGCTCCAGCTTATTGTGGACGACGTTCTCATTCTGCTCGGTCCGGCGGCTGGCGGCGATAGCTTTCTTGGCGTAATCCCGAGCCTGCATAGTCCTTTTCTGCGCAGCTATAAAGGATTGGTTCCGGAACGCTTCCCAGGCCGATGCCTGCAACCCGAGGGCCGCCTTAAGGGCCAGTTGGGCGGCAGGCGCCCGGGAGGCGTGGACTGCTTCCCTGGCTCGGTCGATAACCTGGTCGGTCCATTCCAACTGGGCTCGGAGGTCTTCGGTCAAGTCTCTCCCCCGGTCGGGGCCGCCCTGCGCCAGCAGATGGCCGCCTGTGAATGTCAGCATGCCGGCGAGCAAAAGTTTTACGATTAGCGATCTTTTCATTTTCGGTCTCCTTACTGGAACGTGCTGATTGACATATCAATCACCGTGCCAGACATCGACGCGAATCGCCGGTTGGCATAATCCTTTGTGCGGCACAAGAATACTCCATGCCGTCGGATTCAGCCGGGCGGTATGTCGCGCGCGGATGTACCGCCTGGTACACGCAAGCGGACCTGTCGGCGCATCAGGGCCTGATATCATGGACTTTCATTCGACTGTAGAGCCTTCGCCGGCTGATTCTCAGAAGTTTTGCCGCTTCTGTCTTATTGCCACCGGCCTCTTTCAGGGCCTCGACTATCATCTTCTTTTCGCTTGCCACCAACCCACCGCCGGTTGAGTCTGCGGTTGATTCCGTATCAACCAGGGGTGCATCGTCAGTCTCAAGGGCGAAATCCTCGACCGAAAGCGGTTCGCCACCGGCCAAAATAGTCGCCCGCTCGATGACATTCTTAAGTTCCCGGACGTTTCCCGGCCAGTCATATCTAAGCAGCAGGTCCCGAACGTCGTCCGGGGGTATCGGATGCGGGTAGTCCAGTCTCGCGAGAAAATGCTCTGCCAGTTCGGTTATATCTTCGCGACGGTCGACAAGACCTGGCAGGAATACCGGGAAAACATTCAGCCTGAAGAAAAGATCTTCCCGGAAAACACCGCGCTTGATTTCAAGACCCAGGTCACTGTTGGTGGCGGCGATGATCCTCACGTCGATATCGATAGCGTCAACCCCCCCGACTCGGAAGAGCTTGCCCTCTTCGAGAACCCGCAGCAGCTTTGACTGCATGGCGCCTGAGGTCTCGGCTATCTCGTCAAGGAATAAGCTTCCACCGTGGGCCAGTTCAAAGCGGCCCCGCTTGCGGGCGACAGCGCCGGTGAAGGCTCCCTTCTCATGGCCAAAAAGCTCCGATTCCAGCAGTGTCTCGGTGAGCGCGGCGCAGTTCACGGCGATGAACGGTTTGCTCTTGCGCGGCGAGAGATCATGCACCATGCGGGCGGCCAGTTCCTTGCCGCTGCCCGATCTGCCGGTGAGAAGAACGGTTGCGTCCGTCACCGCTACCTTCGCCAGCATCCTTTTCACTTCCGCCGTGGCGCTTGATGATCCGATGAACGGGCCGTAGCTGCTTTCGTTGACCACCTTCTGATAGTGGTTGACCAGGGCAGCCTGCCTTTGTTTCTCTGCCAGTCTGGCCACCAGCAGTTCCAGTTCGTCCAGCGAGAACGGCTTGATAAGATAGTCGGCCGCCCCTTTCTTCATCGCCTCGACAGCCGTCTCGGCGCTGCCGTAGGCGGTCATCATCACCACCTCGGTTCCGTCTTTCCCCAGGGCTTCGCCCAAGATCGTCATGCCGGATATCCCGGGCATGGACAGGTCGGTGATGACGATGTCGAAGGAATGCCTGCCGATCAATTCCAGCGCCTCGGCGGGGCTGGTGGTGGTGGTGACCTTGTGATTGGCGTCTTCGAGCTGGCCGCAAATCAACGACGTCATTTTCGGTTCATCGTCTACGACAAGAATGTTGGCCATAGCTACTTTCTCGGCATCTTGGGCAGCACAATCACAACCTCGGTTCCGCCGCCCACCCTGCTTCCAATATCCATCACGCCCCCCATTTCTTCAACCAGTTTTCTGCTCAGGTATAGTCCCAGGCCGGAACCGGATTGTCTGGTCGTGTAAAACGGGTCAAAGGCGCGCTTTATGTCCTTCCTGTTCATACCGGGGCCGTGGTCAGCAACCGTCAGGGTGATATTGTCCCCGCGGTTTTTCGCGAACAGGCCGACCACAATCGGTTTGGAAGCAGCCAGACAGGCATCGGCAGAGTTGATCAGGAGATTGAGAAGCACCTGTCGCAGGGAGCGCCGGTAACCGTGAAAGCTGAGATCGTCTTCCAGCTTACCGCTCAGCCATTCCACATGCTGGTCCGGGTACTTGTCCTGAAGGTGCTTCCTGATGCCGAGGTACAAGTCGCGCAGGACAATGCTGTCCGCTTTCTCAGACCTGAGGAAAGTCCCCCGGGAACCACCTGCGAAATCCAGGTAGCCGGAGACGATCTGGTTGAGGCGATCCACCTCCTCGACAATAAACTCGCACTCTGGTGTCTCGTGTTTTTTTGCCATTCTCTCGGCGGAAGCCCGGACGATCATCAGCGGGTTTCTGACTTCATGAGCAACCACAGCCACCATCCGCCCCAGGTAGGCGTGGGTTTCGCTCAGGAACAGCTTCTGTTCGGCCCGGTTGAGACGGCGCTGCGCCAGAAGAAAAAGCGCGGCGAAGAGAATGCCGCCGGCCAGCGACAGGCCGCTTGAGTAGTACAGGTTGTGCTTCAGATCAGCCAGGGCATCGAAGTAGTCGACACTGGCCTCGGCGCCAAGCACCGCCGCCACCGAACCGAGGCTGTCATACAGCGGGGCGAAGGCGGATTTGAGATATACCTGCCCCGTCCGGTACGACGGCGTGACCACCGCCTCATCGGCCAACCCGAAAAACAACGAGTCGATATACGGCCCGTTGAGACCGGCCAGGAAGTAGACCGAGTCCACTTCCAGCGACGAAGAGGCCAGGTAGCGGTAGTTGTCATCGAGGATGAAGATATCCGCCAGAGAGTCGGCCTCCCGAGCGCGCATCAGTATTTCCAGGGTCTCGACATACCGGTCCATATCCCCCGCTGCGAGCGACTGGACTACCTCTGGAGCAAGACCGATACTGGTAATCTTTGCGACCGCTGCCAGCCGCCTGCTCAGTTGCTGCGCGAGAAGCGCCTCGGTTCGCTCGTAGAACAACCACCAGGCAAGGTTGACCAGCAGCAAGAGCACGACCATGAACAGCGCCATCATCAGCAGCTTTCTGGATCCGTCAAACATGCCCCATTATGGCACGACACACAGCCGGAGTCAACTTTTTGTACGGCGCCCGGCGCCGCCGGTAATTTGCTTGACACTCGTCGCAAAAGGCATATAATAGACCGCCGACAAAGCTAAGGCATATGACCCCATCGTCCAGTGGCCTAGGACGGCGCCCTTTCACGGCGCAAACACGGGTTCGACTCCCGTTGGGGTCATTTTCTTGTATCCGGCGCCACTCCCTCTTGCCCCCTGAGCGGTTTGCTGTTATCATTGGCGTTGATTTGCTGCTGGTTTCCCGGGCAGCATGAGATGACTGAAGAACACATACTGTAGACCCCTGTGTCGTCTGGAGGTAGCAATGTCCGTATTCAAAGTCCCCTTCCCCAATAATGAACCGGTGCGAGCCTATGCTCCGGGTTCGCCGGACCGTACCGAACTGCAAAAGGCGCTGGCAAAACTGAAGGGCAACCCACTTGAGATACCGCTGGTGATCGGCGGCCGTGAGGTTACGACTGACAAGAAGATCGAGATCAGCGCTCCTCACGACCATGACTTGAAGCTGGGGTATTATTACCAGGGTGGCAAGGCCGAAGTGAAAATGGCGGTCGAGGCGGCAGTTGAAGCCCAGAAGACCTGGGCGCTGACGCCGTGGGAGCACAGGGCGGCTATCTTTCTCAAGGCTGCCGAACTGCTGGCGGGGCCGTACCGCCACACCATGAACGCCGCCACCATGCTGGCCCATTCCAAGACCATCTACCAGGCCGAGATTGATGCCGTCTGCGAGCTGGTTGATTTCTTCCGTTTCAACGCCTACTACATGCAGCAGATATACGAGGTCCAGCCCGAGAGCGCCCCCGGCATCTGGGATCGCCTGGATCACCGCCCGCTGGAGGGATTCGTTTTCGCGGTGACGCCTTTCAATTTCGTCTCAATCAACGGCAACCTCCCCACAGCCCCGGCCATGTTAGGCAACGTCGTGGTGTGGAAACCGGCCTCCACGGCCACCTACACCTCGCACCTGCTCATGAAGATCTTCCGCGAGGCGGGTCTGCCCGGCGGCGTCATCAACATGATTTTCGCTCGCGGCTCGGCTATCGGCGATACCGTGCTCAGAAACGAACATCTGGCCGGAATTCATTTCACGGGCTCGACTCCCACCTTCCAGAACATGTGGAAGACGGTCGGGGATAACATCGCCAACTACCGCTGTTATCCCCGCATCGTGGGTGAGACGGGCGGTAAGGATTTCATCTTTGCTCACAACTCGGCCGATGTTCAGGGATTGGCCACAGCGATAGTGCGCGGGTCGTTTGAGTTCCAGGGCCAGAAATGCTCCGCCTCCTCGCGCTGCTATATCCCGCGCTCGATCTGGCCGCAGGTGAAAGAGTTGGTCCTCAAGCAGGTGGGTGAACTCAGGATGGGCGACCCAGAGGATTTCACCAATTTCGTCAATGCCGTCATCGACGAAGCAGCTTTCGACTCAATCACATCCTATATCGACTACGCCAAAGAGTGCCGCGCCGACGAGATTCTCATTGGCGGCGGTTACGACAAGTCACGGGGTTACTTCATTGAGCCGACGGTGGTGCTCACGAGCGACCCGCATGACAAACTGATGGAGGAGGAGATATTCGGGCCGGTGGTGGCTGTCTTTGTTTACGAGGACGAGGCCTACGCCAAGACCCTGCACGAGTGCGACACGACTTCGCCGTACGCCCTAACCGGGGCCATCATCGGCAACGACCGCAAGGCCGTCGAACTGGCCGAACGGATGCTTCGCCATGCGGCGGGTAATTTCTACATCAACGACAAACCGACCGGTGCCGTCGTGGGCCAGCAACCGTTCGGCGGAGGCAGGGCGTCCGGAACGAACGATAAGGCGGGCGGTATCCAGAACATGCTGCGCTGGACCTCACCCCGCGCCATCAAGGAGACATTCGTAATGCCGCGGGATTACAAGTACCCCTTCATGGGCTGACTGACGGGGCGCTTCTCGACTCCCCCTGATATCTAAAGCAGAGTAGGCTGCCGGTGCAAGACCCGGCAGCCTGTTTGCATTATCGGGCAGGCCAAGCTTGCCGCCGGTTCAGCGATGTTTCAAACGCCGTCGGCGACACTCGGCCCCGGCTGTTCCTGTCAGTCAGGATAGGGCAACTAAGACAGATGTACCTTATGAGGAACCAAACATCCAGTCCACCAGACAGACCAGATCGGTGATGGAGATCATATCGTCGTCGTCGCAGTCAATGTTCGGTAGGCACTCGACCACCGGGCCGCCGACAAACATGTAGTCTATGAGATAGATCAGATCCGTGATATCACACTGGCCGCTGCAGTCGACGTCGCCATAGAGATGGTCACTGAAGACCGTGAGTGAGCCGTTGTCCACCTCCACGATCCCGTTCAGTCCAATGCACTGCCCGTATGGATCCGAGAAACAGAAGTGCTGGCCAATATAGGGATGAAGCAGGATATTGACGGTGCGGTCGACCATCGTATCGGGGATGAGATAGACATCAACCAGCAGCTTGACCAACAGGCCTCCTTCCTGCGGCGGGATGCCATTAGTGTACGGTCCACCGATCGGGTCGGCAAAGGCGACGACATTGAGATCATAGCCCATGCCCGACATAGACGTCGCAATCACGAAGTCCCATCCAGAGACAAGCGTGCCCACGGTATCAAGACAACCCCACATTGTCACCAGCGTATCGGCGTGACAGAAATCCCACTCGGCTGACTCGTTGACGAGCACCGAATCAACACAGGTCATGCCGTTCCATTCAAGGCAGTCCCAGTAGGTGGCGTGAATCACCGTATCGGCGATTGTCGGGAACACCATGATGTCGGGCCTGTCCAGTTGTACCCAGAAGTTGAAACCGACCACCATGTCATAAGGGTTTGACATGTATACCGGGATGGCAACGTTCTGCTGTCCGGGATAGGCGCTGGTGTCGTTGATCCTGAGCGCCAGTTCAGTCTCCTGCGCCGACGCAGGGGACGCCAACATAACCATTGCTACCAGTAAAGCCAAGAAACCCGCCAGCGGGCGACGGGAACGGATTGTAAAGGACATC
>JAGLXI010000251.1 GCA_023132995.1 Candidatus Zixiibacteriota bacterium
ACGTAACCAGATAGCTCCCGGAATCATCGAACGTCGGTGTCCAGTCAAAAGTGCCCGTGCCATTCAGATTGTCTGTGTATATGGCCGTTCCGGGCAACGCCGAACTGGTCATTGCGGGAGTGTCACCATCGGTGTCAGAGGCCGAGGTTGCAAAGTTCAGGTTGGCGCCCTCAAGCACACCTCTGTCGCCTATCGCCGCTAAGAACGGTTCCTGGTTGGTGTTGGACACCGTTATCGTGATCGTCTCCGAATCAATTACAGCCGGGAAAGCACCGTCAGATGCATAGAACGTAACCAGGTAGCTTCCGGAGTCGTCGAATGTCGGTGTCCAGTCAAAAGTCCCTGTGCCGTTTAGATTGTCTGTGTATATGGCTGTACCGGGCAGCGCCGAACTGGTCAGAACGGGTGTGTCACCATCGGCGTCAGTGGCGGATGTGTTGAAATTGAGATTCTCGCCCTCAAGAACGCCCTTGTCACCAATCGCCGCCAACACCGGATCATGGTTGGCGGTGTACGTGTATCCACCAACCAGGGGGCCGGAGGCCAGTCCCGAGGCTGTGTTGGTCACGACAATGTCAGCCGGACCTGCCGGACCGGCCTGAGTAGTGCCTGTCAGATGATAAGGAGAGACTACTGTGACGCCGGTGAGCGAGGCCACGCCGACGGTTGCACTCGCTCCCGCCGGATCAAAGCCGGACCCATAGATGTCGACAGTGGTGCCGCCGATTGCCAAGCCGCTGATGGGATCAATGCTGGTAACGACTGGAGCCGTTGGAGCGGCACTGCTCACTGTCGCAACCGTTGAATGTCGTGAGTAATCCCCGGACGGGTCCTCGGCAATAATGAGGTAATCGTATGAACTGACGCCGTCAACGCCGGTATCGACATAGAAGCTGTCACTCACTCCCGGATCCGAGATCTGGCCGGAAGGATTGTCCAGGCGGAAAAAGGAGCCGCTGGAAGTGGCGAAGCGTCGGTAGACGTGGTATGTAAGCCCGGGTATGTCGTTCCAGTTGATCACGACAGTGCTGCTGGACACGGTCGTGGCGGTAAGCCCTGTCGGTTGCAAGGGCCAGGATACCGGGGCCAACTGGATATCCTCCTGCTGGAAGGAGTTGTTGGGAATCAGCTTTGCCAGATGGAAGCCTTCGCTGTTGGCGATATTGTAGAAGCAATAGTCGTACGGATTCCCGGGCGCTTCGGTGAGGTAGTTCTGGAAATCATCAAACCAGTTGCCATTGTCATATCCGGCGCCGGTCGATGTTTCGATCCTGATCTCTTCGTCGGTGTCATCCAGGAAGCCGACGAAACTAATCTCGCCGTTGGTCGGTGTCGACAGATCGGAATTCTGCACCGTCCCAAAAATCGAACCCTGGGCAAATGCCGACATCGGCATCACCGCCGCAATCAGTACCACCAGTGCAAACAGACGCAGTCGCCCGTGTTCTATTCCTGTTATCTTCACCACCAAACCTCCATATGTCTAAGCGTCACGTTCTTTCTACTCCTAAGCCCACGCTATGGCCCCGGGAAAACCCCGTTTGCAGCGGCGTTGGCCTGATATGGCTTCCCGGGCCTGACCGGGAAATTGATTCCGAAT
The DNA here is from genome assembly GCA_023132995.1 of Candidatus Zixiibacteriota bacterium. GTDB lineage: Bacteria > Zixibacteria > MSB-5A5 > GN15 > FEB-12 > JAJRTA01. The sequence goes on from JAGLXI010000251.1 coordinate 1,601, forward strand.
CCAGCCGCAAAGCGGGACTGGTAGTTCTGCGAAGCGGCATCGAAATTGTTCAATGTATTTAGCACGCCCGGGAGGCTGTCAAGAACATCCTGGGCGACGGCATAGTCGCTCTCGTATTCAAACGGTATCATCAGGAAGCTGAAATCGGTAGTCGACGTGGTGACTATCTCGTATGAGACGACGCCGGAATCGGGTACGGAGCCCGCCACGCTTAAGACCGTGGCTGCAGCCGAGTTGACCTGATAGACGCCGCCAGCGGCGATCGCAAAATTGACACCGAACCCGGCCGCAAAGCGAGCCTCAAAACTCTGCGAAGCAGCATTGAAATTGTTGACGGTATTTACATTGGAAACACCAATCGCGGCGATGAGGTCATCAGCAGTCGTGATTCCCGTGTTTTCAAAGGGAATCCCGATCAGGTTGTAGTTTGTCGTCGCGGTAGTAACTAACTGGTAGTCATACTCTCCCACGCGGTTTGAAGGTGCCGAACGGTTACCATAGACATCAACTGCCTGAACCACGTAGAAATAGTGTACGCTGGTGTCACCAACCACGTTAGCTCCGTCAATGTCATTGTCGGCGAAATTGGTGATGACGGTCGTCATACCGATAGAATCGGCGGGACCCGGATTGAAATACGCCTGCGTCCCGCGAGAGATTACATAGTAGTCAATGGTAGTGGCAAACCCGGCCGTATCAAAGAGAGCCGCCGACCAGGCAAGGTCAATAGCGTCACCCAATATCTGAACACTCAGGTCAGCGACGGCTACCGGCGGCGCAGCATTGACTACCTCGATCTCCACCGTATCAGGTGCTGGGGTCACCAGGCCATCGTCTACCGTCAGCTCAAAGATGTAGATGTCGGTGACTGAGGTCGTGAAGGTCGGCATAGAATCGGCAGCATCCGAAAGGAACACTGTCTGGCCGCCAATCTGTACCCAGTCGTAATTAAGTGGGTCGCTATCCGGGTCATAAGATCCGGTACCGTCAAGCGTCACCAGATCACCCACGGGTACACCATACTGGTCTTGACCGGCGTCAGCTACCGGTTCACGGTTTGAGTCGTTTACAGTGATCGTAACTATCTCACTGTCCACTGCCGAGGAAGCGTCCGTCGCATAGAATGTCACATCGTAACTGCCCGACTG
>JAGLXI010000252.1 GCA_023132995.1 Candidatus Zixiibacteriota bacterium
TCTATTTCTTCTTCTCCAAGGAGCATACCGGAGTGTTTGGCCGAGTAGCCACGTTCGGCATCTGGATATTGATGATCGGTTTCGGTGCCTCGTTCGGGTTTACCGTCATGGCGCGAATCTCTCTTTTCATCAATCGCATTCAGGACGTGGATGTCTGGCGCCAGGCCGCGCTTGATTCGAGTAACCCCAGCCACCATGCCGGGTTTTACGTTGTGTTGTGGGCGCTGGTTCTTTTCGTGGTCGGCTACGCTGTCTACGAAGTAGCATCCCACCTCAAGAGGAAACAGGCAGCCGGCTAACACCGGTAATACAGACGAACCGTATAACCCCGTCAGGGCATTTTCCCGGCGGGGTTTTTTTGTTGACAGGGGAGAACTCCCTTTGCATAAAATTAACAATGAGTTGTCAACAAGAAAAATATAGTAATGTCACTTCAGGGCCAACTTTCTTCAGTGTGGCTCCGTATAATGACCAGCACCAACTTCTATACGACATTTGTCTGTTGAGGTGTATGTTGCCGCAAGGGGTTTGTGCCACTAATATACTGTTGGGCAAGGGATTACGCAACAGGAGATACGCTCATATAATTGCCTGAGTAGCAAAGCAATACGCATGATGGAAAAGTCTGCATTTGTAAGTTCATAGGAGGTGATAGGTTAAAAGAGTATTATTTTAAGATTTCTGAAAATAATACTTGACATACAGGCAAAACTTTCCTTATCATTCCTTCGGAGGAACCGGTTACGTAAGGTTGGAGAACCTGAGGAGGAAGGGTAGCCTCCTTAACACATGGAGAGTGAGGTAGGTAATGGCTCGGACCAAGAGTACCTCCCCAGCCAAAAACTCCGCTGATTCCAAAGGGAAGACCAGGGAACAGAGTGCCACGAAGGGGAAGTTGTCAACAGCCGAAGCACGCCGGGAATACCAGCGGCGCTATTATCAGATGCATAAAGAGAAGGCCAAAGAATATCAGCGTCAGTACAACCTGACGCACAAGAAGAAGGCTCGCGGCGGAAGGGGCAAGTCGGGTTTTGCCGCTCCCCGCGAGGTTGTCAGAAGTACGTTCAATACTGCCGACATCATGCATTCGCCGGTTGAGAAGACGATCAAAATGCTCGAGAAGATCATCAGGGGTGAGCGTCTCTTTACAATGTAGGCGTCATGTCGGGACAGCTTGGAGCGATTGGGGAATAATGGGTTTCTCAATCGCTTTTTATATTGCCCCGGGTGGCCATGGTTTGTAACATGCCATAATAAAGTGAAAAAACAGAGTTGGGGTAGTCATTATGCCGACAAAGAAAAAGCCGCAGAAGGCTGTCGCCAAGAAGGCGCCAGTCAAGAAAACCAAAACGAAAACACAAGCTAAGGTCAAAACAAAACCCGCCTCGAGCAAGACGCATTCACAGCCGGAGGCCGCGGCGACAACTCTCTCGGGTAAATATTACTACTTCTTTGCTAAAGGCAAGGCCGATGGCACCGCTCAGATGAAGGGCCTGTTAGGAGGCAAAGGGGCCGGCCTGGCCGAGATGACCAACGCCGGTGTCCCGGTACCACCCGGATTCACTATCACCACTGAAGTCTGCAATCTGTACTATGGGAACTCGCTTGAGGTTCCCCGCGCGATTGACCGGGATCTCGAAAAACACATGCATAAGCTTGAGAAAGTGACCGGCAGGAAGTTCGGCGATCCGAATGATCCACTCCTTGTGTCTGTCCGCTCCGGCTCCAAGTTCTCCATGCCGGGAATGATGGATACGGTGTTGAACCTCGGTCTCAATGCTGAGACTCTTGAAGGGCTGGCCCGCAAGACGAACAACATGCGTTTCGCCCTGGACAACTACCGGCGGTTCATATCGATGTTCGGGAACGTGGTGCTGGGCATCGACAAGGATGTTTTTGAGAGCGTCATCACCAAAACGAAAACCGACCAGCGAATCAAGCAGGACAGTTCCCTCCAGGAAAACGATCTGAGGGGTATTATCAGGAAATACAAACAAATCATCAAGCGCAAGACCGGCGAGAGCTTTCCCGACGATCCTTACGTCCAGTTGCGTGTGGCCCGTGACGCGGTCTTTCGCAGTTGGCACAATCCCAGGGCAATATCCTACCGGCGGTTGCACGACATCCCCAGCGATCTCGGTACGGCCGTCAATGTGCAGGTGATGGTGTTTGGCAACATGGGAAACAATTCCGGCACGGGGGTCGGCTTTACGCGTAATCCCGCTACCGGGGACAAGGAGTTCTACGGAGAGTACCTTCTCAACGCCCAGGGCGAGGATGTTGTGGCCGGGATCCGCAATCCCCAGCCTATCGTGCAACTGGCCCAGGAAATGCCGTCGATCTACAAGCAACTCAAGAGCATTACCACCCGGCTGGAAAAGCACTATCGCGACATTCAGGATTTCGAGTTCACCATTGAGCAAAACGAACTGTTCATGCTTCAGACCAGGGCCGGTAAGCGCACGGTCCAGGCGGCGATCAAGATAGCCGTTGACATGGTCAAGGAGAAGCTGATCACCAAAGCGGAGGCAATTCAAAGGATCGACCCGCAGAACTTGGACCGGCTCTTGCACCCCAGTCTCAATCCCAAGGCCAAGTACGATGTTGTAGCTACCGGCCTGCCGGCGTCGCCCGGTGCGGCGTCGGGGCGTGTCTACTTCACGGCTGAGGACGTCGTCAAACACGGGGCCAAGACTTCGGCCATTCTTGTTCGCGAGGAAACCAACCCCGATGACATCGAGGGGATGAACGCGGCCGTCGGTATCCTCACGGCGCGAGGTGGGAGGACCTCTCATGCCGCCGTAGTGGCGCGCCAAATGGGCAAATGCTGCGTCTGCGGAGCGGAGGCGATCCGCGTCAATACCGCCAGGAAGCAATTTCAGATCGGCAAACTCATTATCAAGGAAGGCGAGGTCATAACCCTCAACGGCTCTACCGGCGACGTGATGCTCGGTACCGTGCCGACAATCGAGCCGGAACTATCCGGAGAGTTCTCTCAGTTCATGTCCTGGGCTGACGAAATCCGTCGCCTCAACGTAAGAACGAATGCCGATACTCCCCGTGACGCCGAGCAGGCGATCAAGTTCGGGGCCGAAGGAATCGGCCTCTGCCGCACGGAGCACATGTTCTTTGCCGAGGATCGTATTCCGATTGTCCAGGAAATGATCCTGGCCGACTCACCCGAGGAGCGGCAGGCGGCTCTCGACAAGCTACTGCCTTTTCAGAAGAAGGACTTCGTGAAGATATTCCAGGTGATGAAAGGTCTGCCGGTGACCATCCGCACGCTCGACCCGCCGCTGCACGAATTCCTGCCCAGGAAGGAAGAAATACGGGTCAAGATTGAGGCCTTAGACAAGAAGGATGAGGAGTACGAGGAGAAACTGGAGGCGCTGCAGAAAGTCATCCGCCGCATTGAAGAACTGAAGGAACTCAACCCGATGCTCGGTCATCGCGGCTGCCGCCTGGGTATCGTGTACCCGGAGATCACCGAGATGCAGGTGCGGGCGATAATTGAAGCGGCCTGCACGCTGGCCAGGGACAAGAAGCCCGTGTGTCCGGAAATCATGATTCCGCTGGTCGGGCACGTCAACGAGTTCCGCCATCAGAAGGAAATCGTCGTACGGATCGCCAATGAAGTCATGGCCAAGCGCAAGGTCAAGAAGCTGGACTACCTGATCGGGACCATGATAGAAATCCCGCGGGCAGCTCTGACCGCCGATGAGGTGGCGCAAGAGGCCGAGTTCTTCAGCTTCGGAACCAATGACCTGACTCAGATGACGATGGGCTTTTCACGGGATGACGCCGGCAAGTTCCTTAATTACTACATCGAGAATGCGATCCTGCCTTACGACCCGTTTGTGTCCATTGACCAGGATGGTGTCGGACAGTTGATCGCTATGGGCCGCGATAAGGGGGTGGCGGCGCGGAAGGACCTGAAGGTCGGCATCTGCGGCGAACACGGCGGCGATCCTGATTCCATCGACTTTTGTCACCGGGTCGGTCTTGATTACATCTCCTGTTCCCCCTACCGGGTGCCGATCGCCCGGCTGGCGGCGGCCCAGGCTGAACTGAGAAACGCCTCAAGTAAGGCTTCAAGTAAGGCTTCAAGTAAGGCCAGGAGTAAGTAGCACCCGCCGACCGAAGGCTCATCGCAGTCTATATATTCCAGGAAGACCGAGACGCCGCCGAGGGACATGCCCGGCGGCGTTTTTCGTGGGTGTGCCGAAGCAGTGCCGCCTTGCTGGAAAAGAGCGGTCAGGCAGGGAACTTTCGCTTGACAACAGTGCTTCACGGTGTTGATTCGATGGGAAAACAAGTCAAGGCCCCGGCGGTGATCGGCGCTATGGCGGGCATAATTGACTGTGCTCCATCCGTGGCGAAGATTCACCCCGGAAAGGATGATATCGAGTTGTGAGACAATCCTTAGATGCGATCTTCAAACCTAAGTCGGTGGCGGTTATCGGAGCCTCCACGCGGAAGGGTTCGATTGGCCGTGAGACCCTGCACAACATTCTGCTGGCTGAGTTCAACGGCAAGGTCTTTCCCGTTAACCCGAAGGCATCGGTGATTCATTCCATCAAGGCTTATTCGACAATCCGGGATGTGCCGGACGCAGTTGATCTGGCTATCGTCATAGTCCCCAAGGATGCGGTGAAGGGAGTCGTCGTTCAGTGTGGCGAAAAGGGCGTCAAGGGGTTGGTTGTGATTTCGGCTGGTTTCTCTGAGGTCGGGACCGACGGCAAGCAAAGGGAACTGGAAGTTCTTCGGGTAGTTCAGGAACATGGGATGCGCTTGATCGGCCCCAACTGCTTTGGAGTCGTCAATACCGATCCGAAAGTCAGTCTCAACGCCACTTTCGGCAAGACATTTCCCCGGCGGGGAAGGATTGGGTTCATCACTCAGTCCGGGGCGATGGGCGAGGCTATCATGAACATAGCCCGCGAGTTGGGGCTCGGTTTCTCCATCGTGGCTTCGATAGGCAACAAGGCGGATATCTCATCCAACGATATGTTGGAGTACTTCAAGGATGATCCCGATACGGACATCATCCTCATGTACCTGGAGAATTTCGGCAATCCGCGCAATTTCACGGTGATAGCCCGCGAGGTCAGCCGTCACAAACCTATTGTGGCGGTGAAGTCGGGGCGCACCAAGTTGGGGGCAAAGGCGGCCTCCTCCCATACGGGCGCTCTGGCTGGTCTCGACGTCGGTGTCGACGCGCTCTTTGAACAGACCGGGGTCATGCGGGTGGACACCATCGAGGAGCTTTTTGACGTCGCTATGGCGCTGTCGACACAGCCGGTTCCCAGGAGCAATCGGGTTGTCGTGGTGACCAACGCCGGCGGACCAGGGATACTTGCCACTGACGCCCTGATTAACAACGGTATGGAGATGCCCCCTCTCTCGGCACCCACGATCACTGAACTCAGGAAATTCATCCCGGCTGAGGCGTCGTTCTCGAATCCGTTGGACATGATCGCCGGGGCCGGTGGAGAGGAGTTCAAGAAAACTCTCGATATCGTGAAGAATGACGACCGTTACGATTCCATTGTCCCCATCTTCGTACCGCCGGTTACGATCGATCAGCTCGAAGTGGCAAGGAATATCCACCAGGCGCTGGCCGAAGTGGAAAAGACGGTGCTGGTCTGTTTCATGGGAGCCGGATTAAGTTCGGAAGGCATGGACTATCTCAGGGAGAATGGCATACCGGTGTACATTTTTCCGGAGGCAATAGCCAAGACGTTGGCTACTACCTACCGGCATCAGATGCGCGTAAGCAGGCCGCGGGGCAAGTTCAAAACATTCACGGTGGATTCCGCGAAGGCGCAGGCGATAGTCGACAGCGCTCTGGCCTTGGGAAAAGAGGCGATCGTGGGCGAAGAGGCTCTGGCCATTCTCGCCGCCTACGGGATTCGCACCATGCCCTACACATACGCCGAGAACGTCGACGTGGCGGTCACTGCTGCCAGAAAGATCGGCTATCCGGTGGTGATGAAAGTGAACACGCCGCCGGTCCTGCACAAGACGGAGGTGGGCGGTGTGATGGTGGACCTTCGCATCGACGAGGATATCCGCTCGGCTTTTGAAACGCTCCACAAGCGAATCATCGCCGCCGGCGAGAAGGGCGAGTTCTCAGTGGCCATGCAACAGTTGATCTCCGGCGGAATCGAAACCGTAATGGGGATGACCACCGATCCCTCTTTCGGACCGCTCATTATGTTCGGTTTAGGTGGCGTATACGTCGAGGTGATGAAGGACGTCGCCTTCCGCATCAATCCGCTAACCGATCGGGGGGCGCGCGAAATCGTGCGCTCACTCCGGTCATACCCGCTGTTGAACGGATTCCGGGGCGCGCCGCCGGTCAACCAGGACGTGCTGGAGGAAACCCTCCTGCGGCTGTCTCAACTCGTGGAGGAGTTCAGTTGCTTCTACGAGATAGACATTAATCCTTTCATTGCCTCGCCTGACGAGAAGCTGTGCGCAGCCGTGGATGCGCGGTTTATAATCAGAAGCTCCTAATTTCCCGGTATGGGTTTGAAAACAATGTCAGATTATGTATCTTCAAGGGTGAGTAGCAAGGTGACCGGCCCTGACGGACAGAAAGGGAATGCGCGAAGGGCCGAGTCGGCTGCCGGAGCAGGCCTCAGCCTTGTACCGGTTGAGGCGGTGTTGACGAAATAGAACCTGAGAATCAGGGGAATATGATGCGATACGAACTGAAGTCGATTGGAATCTGGGGTTTCATCAGGGTTGCCTTCTTTATCAACCTCGTCGCAGGATTCATCATCGGTTTTTTGTATGGGCTGTTTCTGTCTCTCGTGTTCACGGTGTGGCAGCAGTTTCCGATCCTTGAAAATCTCGGCGGTGGCGGCCTTGAGAGCATATCATTTGGCGTCTTGTTGATTGTCCTGCCCATTATGGGCGCCGTGGGGGGAGCCATATTCTTCACGCTCTTTGGTGTGATCATAATCGTCATCTACAACCTGATAACCAGACTTACCGGTGGCCTGGAGTTTGACCTTCAACCGGCAGGCCAGCCGTCGCCCCGGCCGATGACGGCCTACGGCGCCGTCCCTCCCGGGCCGCCGCCGCCACCTCCCGTGCACCCCGGCGGTCCTTCTGTGCCCGACCCGCAGAGCACACTCATGCCGCCCGACTCGCAGATACCGCCACTGGGGCCGCATCCACCGTATGAAGATGACAACCGCTCAGGCAGGGAAAGCAACTGAGTGAGATAGGCTCGATATGACGCAGCGACAGGTGAGAGTTCGCATTGCCCCATCGCCTACCGGGTACGTCCACGTGGGAACAGCCCGCACGGCCATTTTCAACTACCTGTACGCCCGCCATTACGGGGGGAAGTTCCTGGTCAGAATCGAGAATACAGACCGAAAGCGGAGCGACCCTGCCCTGATAGAACCGATCCTGGAGGCGATGAAATGGTTGGGGCTGAATTGGGATGAAGAGATCGTCTACCAGGCGGACCGGCTTGAAACATACAGCCGGTACGCACAACAGATATTAGCCGACGGGCATGGGTATCGATGTTTCTGCCCGCCCGAACTGCTGCAGAAGGATCGGGACGAGGCGCAGGCTCAGAAAAGAACGCCGCACTATAACCGGCGGTGTCTGAATCTGTCACAGGAACAGATTGATTCCCGTCTCGCCGATGGCAAACCATACACTATACGCATCCGGATTCCGGAAGGCGAGCCCCGCTTTGACGACCTCGTTTCAGGTGAATTGACCCGCCGCAGCGAAGATATCGAGGATTTTATTATTGCTCGCTCCGACGGTTCGGCCACCTACAACCTGGCCGTAGTCGTGGACGACCACGAGATGGGTATCACCGATGTCATTCGCGGCAACGATCACATCACCAACACCTTCAAGCAGATCCAGATCTACCGGGCACTCGGTTTTGAGATTCCCCGGTTCGCCCACGTTCCGCTGATTCTTCGTCCCGACAAAAAGAAAGTCTCCAAGAGGCTTGGGGACAAAGACGTCATGGCCTATCGCGAAGAAGGGATTCTCCCGGAGGCGATGTTCAACTATCTCTGTCTGCTGGGCTGGTCGTCAAAGGACGACCGCGAGTTCTACACCGTGCCGGAATTGATCGATATCTTCAAGGCAGAGAACTTCAACCCGTCCAATGCCATCTTCGACGAAGAGAAATTAGTGGCCATAAACAGAGAACACATTGTCAGAAAGACGGATCACGAGTTGGCTGCGATAGTCGCGCCGTTGCTGGTGGAAGCCGGGCTGACCTCAAGATACTGGCTGGAGACGCGATGGGACTACCTCCGCGCGGTAGTGGGTCTTCTCAAGGAACGTGTTCGGCGCCTTCAGGATTTCGTCACCCTCAGCGGCTATTTCTTTGCGTTCGATTATCGATACGACGCCAAGGCCGTAGCTAAACAATTCACTGTGGAAAAAGCCGATCTGTTGGAGGAACTGGCTGACCGGTTCGAGGGCCAGGCCGGATTCACACACCAGAACGTCGAGGCCACACTGTCGGCCTTGGCTGAGGAGAAGGGCGTCAAACGGGCCGAATTGATTCATCCCGTTCGTCTTGCGGTTTCGGGAATTCCCGCCGGTCCGTCGCTGTATGAAATGCTGGTGGTGCTTTCACAACCGGTTGTGGTAGAGAGAATGCACCGGGCGGTAGACTACATCAGAAGTCCCGGTGGCTCATAGCATAGTGTGCGGAAGGAATCAATGCTGAAGGAACGACAGATGCTTGCCGACACACCATGGTTGGGGAATGGGAATGCCTGCCAGAGGAGATCACGGCTTGCTACTTGAGATACCGGATCAGTTCGCCGAAGGAGAGAGCCATGCAGTGGGTGTGTGACGTGTGCGGATACCTCCATGACGATGATGAACGTCCAGCCAATTGTCCCGTGTGCGGAACGCTGGGAACCAAGTTCTCAGAATACTTCGAGGACGACGAGCAGGAAAATGCCGGCGGCAAACGTGGAATGGACGATTTTTACCGCGACCTCTTCGCCGACTACGAGGATGAATAACAGATGAGAAGAAAGCTCCGGTATGCCTGGTCGGGATTCTGCCTTTCGACCGATAGAAGGCTTTTACGCGCGATAGCAATGCAGGACGACTGACTATGTATTTCTCACTTCCCACAGAATATCGAGAAGCAAGTGTCGACGAACTGAAGGATCGCATTCGTCTCGCTCGGGAGCGAGTGGGTGACCGGCTCACCATCCTGACGCATCATTATCAGCGGGTCGAGGTGGTTGAGTTCGGCGATCACCTGGGTGACAGCTACGGTCTGTCGAAAGTGGCTGCGTCCCGGAAGGATGTCGAGACAATAATCTTCTGCGGTGTGCATTTCATGGCCGAGGCGGCCGATATTCTCGCCGCCGCGCATCAGAAGGTTTATCTTCCGAATCCGCTGGCGGGTTGCCCCATGGCCGACATGGCGGATATGGTCGATGTGCTCCAGGCATGGGACTACTTGAAGCAATTCGGTGGTGAGAAAAAGATCATGCCAATTTCCTACATGAACACAACCGCCTCTCTGAAAGCGTTCACGGGCAAGCACGGGGGGCTGATTTGTACCTCATCCAATGCCCCCGCGGCTTTCAAGTACGGCCTGGAGCGTAAAGATAAGGTCTTCTTTTTCCCCGATGAGAACCTGGGTTACAACACGGGTATCAAGTTCGGATTGAAACCAGAGCAGATGGTTATCTGGGATTTCGCCCGCGAGGGCGGCGGACTTTCTGAGGAACAGATCGACCGGGCGACAATCATCCTGTGGAAAGGCCACTGCCACGTCCACATTACTTTCACCGCCGAGCACGTCCGCCTGACGCGGGAACAGTATCCCGACGTCAGGATCGTGGTGCATCCCGAGTGTCCTCCGAACGTGGTCGCGGCCGCCGACGCCAACGGGTCTACCTCGTTCATTGTCGACTATTGCCGGACGGCGCCGCCGGGATCGACTATCGCCATCGGCACCGAGATAAACTTAGTCAGCCGCATGGCCATGCAGTACCCCGATAAGAAGATATTCGAGTTGTCCGGGCTGACCTGTCCCGTGTGCGCCAACATGTATCGCACTACCCTTAACGACTTGGCGTACTGTCTGGAGAACTTCACCGACCTGGAACCGATCATGGTTCCCGAACCGACAAAGAGCGATGCCCTCGTAGCTCTTGAGAAGATGCTCGAGATCACGTAAGCGATCGGACCTGCTGCCCACA
>JAGLXI010000253.1 GCA_023132995.1 Candidatus Zixiibacteriota bacterium
AACCGGCCACGCCGGTCGGGTGGCCCGGAAACCCACCGGAAACCGGATGGGTCACCCGATGTTTTACTAATGATGAAGCGAGGGATGAGTATATCTGTCCGTTGGGTGAGTCTCTGAGTTACTGGCGGGCATGGCCCAATCCTTACGGGAAGTATCGAGTGTGGCTAAAGATTCAGGCGGCCGTCACAGTATTTGACTTTGCCGTCAAGGACGGTCGCGAGCACCCGGACATCGTAGAGCCGAGACGCGGGTATGCGCGTAATGTCGTCCGAGAGAACCACGAAATCAGCCACGTAGCCCGGGAGAAGATAGCCGCGGCAGTGTTCCTGCCCTGCGGCGATGGCTGAACCGACAGTGAATGCGTGCAGGGCCTGGGCGGCGGAAAGCCGCTCCTGGGGATAGAAAATGTCCCGGCTGCCCGGTCTCGCTCGTCGTACCGCTGCAGCGATACCGGCCAATGGGTCAAGTGGCTCAATGGGAACGTCCGACCCAAACGCCAAAGAGATGCTGCGGTCAGTCAAAGTGCGGAACATGTACGCGTTTCTTGCGCGAGCGCCCCAGTACTTGCGCGCCATCATAATGTCCGCTGGACAGTGTGAGGGCTGCATCGACGACACCACGCCCAACTTTTTCAGGCGGGGAATGTCTTTGCGACGCATTAACTGCAAATGTTCGATCCGGTGTCGAGCCGGGAGGCGAAGGGGGGGGGTGGCCTCAAGCGCATCAAGAACGTTGGCCACGGCCCGGTCGCCGATAGCATGAATCGCGCTCGGCAGACCCAGCCGGGAGGCCGATTTGATTAACCGCTTAAGTTCCGGCACGGGGGTTACTTCGATACCGAAGTTGTCCGGGCTGCTGAGATACTTGTTAAAGCAAAAGGCGGTCTGGCTGCCCAATGACCCATCGGCGAAAATCTTGACACCCGCAATGCGCAGGAAGTCATCGCCAGTTGCATAGCGGGTTCCGGTCTTGTGCAGTTGGGGCAGCCTGGTTGCCGGGGGATAGTAATTGATGCGCAGACCGAGCTTGTTTCCGGCGGCCAGTTCAGAGAAATAGGCAAATGCCTCCGCGCCGTCAAAGGAATGAACCCCTGTCACACCCATGCGATAGGCATGATCCACGGCCTGCCGGTAGAGTCTGTCTATAGTTCTCCGGGGCGGCGGAGGTACAAAGTCGAACACCGGCTGATACGCCGTTTCGCGAAGAATACCCGAGGGTGTGCCGTCTGCCGACCTGACGATCTCGCCTCCGGCGGGCTGCGGCGTTTTGGCAGTGATACCCCCCAGTTCCAATGCGCGACTGTTGACCCAGGCGGAGTGCTGGTCCTTGGAGAGGATGATGGCCGGGCGGTCGCCGGTGACTGTGTCGAGCGCCTGGCGGTCAGGCTCACGGCGGCCCGCGAACAGATCGGGCGCGTATCCTTCACCGATCACCCATTCCGTCCGCTTCAGGGTTGCGGCGTGTTTTTTGATTTTCTTTCGGCAGGCATCAATAGACGTCAGACCATTAAGCGATACGTGACCTAAGGAGAGGGCGAAAAAGAAAAAGTGCGTATGGGCATCGACAAGACCGGGCGTCACCGTCCTGCCTTTCAGATCTACCCGCTGGTAGCTTCCAAAATCCGGGTCATACTTGAGATTGTTGCCCACTGCCACAATTCGGTTGCGACAGACGGCCATCGAATCCGCCACGAAACCACCGGCCTGAGTGTGAATGCGGGCGTTATGCAGTAAACTCGTCGCTTTCAAACCTCTCTCCTTTAGTTCGCACGTCGCCGTCACGCCGGGTGAGCTTGAGTTGGTCGGTCTCTTCCAGAATCGGAATGGCGTACTTACGCGACATGCCAAAGCGCTCTTTCAGATCGGCCACGGTCAACTTGCCCGATAGGCTTATATGATCCCTGATAAAGCGCACGATCTCCGACCAGCTTTCGCTGAGAAAGATGAACTCGGCGCCGCACTTGTATCCCTCGCCCGATTCGATGATGTACTTGATTGCCTCGCGGCTGTTCTTGCCCCCTTCGGCAAGGAGCGAGAGCCTTGGTGGAGTCAACGGCTGCTCCCGCAGAAGATTCATTATCCGGTCGTGGGCCGTTTTGATGTTGCCTTTCAGACTCATGCCGCGGCCGGCAAGGTCATATTTGTCGCCCGCTTTGACAATAGCACCGTCCGACAGCAGGTATTCGATCATCACTTCAGTAGTCGCATCGTCGTGTTCGCTCAGGGCCAGTACCTGCTCACGGGGAAGACCTCTCAGGTGCGGATTGGTCTCAAGCGACTTCACAATGCCCGCTCTGAAGCCATCGATGGCTTTCCTGAATGAGTCGCAGTGGAAGACATGTTCTCCGATGATATCGAGACAGCCCTCGTCAATCAGCTTTTTCACCGTTGCGGCAACCTCTGCGGGTGTCACTGCCGCCTCGTTCAGGAGTTCTTCAGGGCGGGCAATAAGGCGCTTTTTCAACTCTGATACGACCAGGTTCTTGATCCTCCATGACAGCCGGTCGGCAAGATAGTCGTAGCGGGCGCGCTGCTTTCGCCGGGGGACATGCGCAAGGTGGTCCAGAATACGACCTCCGCCGAGAGTGACCATCGGTGTCGGCAGCCGCAGGACATAGTGATCACCGGCGAGGGCGTACACCGGCTGCTCCGGCATGAAAAACACAAGGCCCTGCTGTGACGGCCTGATTTTGTTCTTGCCCGGGAGTCGCAGTTCGCCTTCCACTTCGATGGTGCCGGTGATGAGAAGGACCCTGCGCCGATCCTCTAATGTCACCGGGGCTTCCGGCAACATCTCCACGGCAAGAGCCAGCACCGGGTTGGCGGTGAAGAACGACAGGTCCAGCCTCCCGGAAATTACGCTCCCCCGTACGAGCAGTTCCTTGTCAATGCCGGTAAGGGAAACGGCGGTGCGCTGACCCGGCAGGGCCTGGTCGACTTCCCGGTCGTTGGCGTGAAGCGAACGGACTTTGCCCGTGACCCCGGCCGTCCATACTGCAACCGGTTGCCCCACCCTGAGCGAACCGTCGCGGAGGGTCCCTGTGACAACTCCGCCGATACCGGGCAGAACAAACGAACGGTCGACGTACAGACGTGCCGCCCGGACGTCACGCCGGGAGGCCAGACGACCGGGCAGGCTGTCAAGATAATTTGAGAGCGCGTCTATCCCCTGGCCGGTATGGGCCGACACGCGAAACATGGGAGCGTCGGCCAGGAAAGACCCGGCTACCTTCTCGTGAATGTCCTCTTCCAGCAGTTCCAGCCATTCACTGTCGACCAGGTCGATCTTGTTAATGATGATAAGGCCGCGCTCAATGCCGAGCAGGCGCACGATTTGGAAGTGTTCCTGGCTTTGCGGCATCCAGCCGTCGTCGGCGGCGATGACCAGCATTACGGCGTCGATGCCCCCGGCGCCGGCGATCATATTCCGGACGAACCTCTCGTGGCCCGGCACATCGACGAAGGCCATGCGCTCGCCGCTCTGCGTCTGTCGAAACGCAAAGCCAAGGTCAATTGTCATCCCGCGTTCTTTTTCTTCGGGCAGCCGGTCAGGATCGGTGCCGGTCAGCCTCTTGACAATAGCTGATTTGCCATGATCGATATGCCCTGCTGTTCCGATTACGAGCACGGTCGCCCTCTCCTCAATTCAGCCGATTACAGCCCTGATGGAATCACGCAGCAACTCGAGGTCATCGGGAAGCACCGCTTTCAGGTCCAGGATGAAGCGGTCCTGGTCGATGCGGCCGATAACAGGGGTTTCAAGCTGGCGGAACTTCCGCGATAGCGCAACGGCTTTGTGCCGTCCTCCAAAGACCAGACCGACCGACGGCATGGCCGCCTCAGGCATGGCCCCGCCGCCGGTGTAGGCTTTGGTGGCCTCGACTGACAGGACATCCGGCTGCCCTAATTCGTCCAGCATAGCCCGGCCGCGCCGATACAATTCCGCCTCCGGCACCGACAGGATATTCCACAACTTGATTTCGGAGAGGTGGTCGCCATTGAGATAGATTGTAAGCAGCTTCTCCAATATGGCAAAGACGATTTTGTCGACGCGCATGGTGCGGAAAAGCGGGTTGCGCTTGATCTTTGCAACCAGTTCGCGACGCCCTACAATGAGACCGGCCTGTACACCCCCAAGCATCTTGTCTCCGGAGAAGCAGGTCAGATCGGCCCCGGCGTGGACCGATTCCCGAACGGTTGGTTCGGCGTATCCAGTGAGTTTCTTGGTCGGTACGAACACGCCGCTGCCGAGATCGTTAACCACCGACAGGCCGTTTCTCGCAGCGAGCGCCACGAGGTCTCTGAGTTCGACCTCCTCGGTAAAACCGGCCTGTACGAAATTGCTCTTGTGCACCTTCAGGATCAGCCCCGTTCGTTCGCTGATGTGGCTCTCGTAATCCGCCACGCCTGTCACGTTGGTGGTGCCGACCTCACACAGCTTTGCCCCGGAGCGCTTCAGTATGTCGGGGATACGGAACCCGCCGCCTATCTGCACCAGTTCTCCGCGCGAGATCAGCACCTGCTTGCGGTTGGCCAGACTGTTCAGGATCAGGAAGAGAGCCGCAGCGTTGTTATTGACAATCGTTGCCGCCTCAGAGCCGGATAGCGCCGCCAGGTAATTCTCGCAGGCCAGGCCGCGGCTTCCGCGTACGCCCCGGTCGAGATCGAACTCGACATTGCTGTAACCGGTGACGGTCTGCCTGATGGCGTCAAACAGCGATTCCGACAACGGCGCGCGCCCTAAATTGGTGTGAACGACGATACCGGTGGCATTTATCACACGGGTGACTTCGGTTCGCCTGGCGCGAGAGACAGCCAAGCGAATATCACGATGAAGTGAGGTGATCGTCAGGCGTCCTTTTCCCTCCCTGAGTTTCCGTTTGTTCTCGGCCACGACGGCTCTTACCAATTCGGCCGCTATGGGTCGGGGAAGTGTCGCGATGTCAGCGGCGAGTGGTCGGCACTTAAGAAGCTCTTCCACCGAAGGGAAATCGCGCGGTTGGCGGATCAGTTTTTCGGCCATAACGCGGGATCGTAGACGATCTCTATCAGCACCCGTCCGACATTGGCCAGCGACTCGGCCGAACACTTGTCGGGACTGTCGAATTCGGTGTGCCAGTATGGGTAGTCGAAATCGATGAGATCCACCGTCGGCACTCCGCCACTGCAGAGCGAGAGGTGATCGTCGTGAATAAGATGCTTGACGCTGTCGCGGAAGGTGGTGATACCGAGCCGCGCGGCGGTTGACCAGATCATGTCGTTGAGTTCCTGATGGTATCGCTCCGAATAGCCCTCGCGATAGATCTGCTGGTCCTTGTCTCCGATCATGTCAATGACAATGCCGAAGCGGTAAGTATCCCTGATACCCCGCCTGGCGAACTCGCGCGACCCGAGCAAATAGAAATCGAGATCGCTGGGTTTGCCCCAGTCTTCACCGTCAACGAGGACCAGGTCAACATGGCAGGGCGGCGGTTGCTGCGCCAGAAGACGCGCCAGTTCCATCAGCACCGCCACACCAGAAGCGCCGTCGTTGGCGCCATCGATGGGGTGATCCTTAAGCTGAGGATCCGAGGCGTAGTCGGTGCGCGGTCGGCTGTCCCAGTGGGCCATGAGCACGATTCGATCGGCGTCCGCTTTGTGAGAGGAGATGGGCACGATCAGATTTACTAGCGGCAATCGGCGACTGGAATACGGGTCGAGGAAGTCAAACACCTGCGAATCAACGGCCAGGCCAAGGTCGGTAAAGAAGTTGCAGTAGTAGGCACGGCAGGCGGACCACGGACCACTTCCCGGCACTCGGGGACCAAAAGCAACTTGCTCCTCAAGGTACCCAAACGCTCGCTCGCCGTCAAAGGTTGGCACCGGCTGCGGATTCCTCGTGCAACCATACCCCAGCGAGATCACCAACGCCAGTGAAAGAGCAAGTTCTTTTACCCCGGGCATGGCGACAATTTCGGGGAATTTGGAAAACATGTCAACGGAAACCTGTTAGAATCTTATCTCGGTGAAGAGTTGGAGTTCCCTGACGTGGCTCTTGCGGTTTCGGTAGTTGTCGTTGGAATCCTGCCAGCGAATGGAGACGCCGCCCTTGATCTGCTGGCTGAAAGTGTAGGCAATCTGGGTCGACCATGAGAACTCAGACTTGTCAGTGGACACCGCAAACGGTTTTCCGCCGCTGGCGGTTTCGCTGAGACTGGAGTTTATCTTGAGGTTCACCGTGATTGACATCGTTGACCGGAACTTGAGCTTCCCGAACAGTGGAATCCCGATCCCCCCCGGTGCGGAGAATGAGTACTTGGACGATACCGACACCGACTTTTGGTTTGAGCGCGTAATGGACTGGGGT
>JAGLXI010000254.1 GCA_023132995.1 Candidatus Zixiibacteriota bacterium
GCCATCTCGCCCTCGTGAGCTTTGAACAGGTCAAATGTCCGCTGAGCCATGTCTATCTGCCCGAACCCTTCTGAGATAACCAGCGTAGTGCCGAGGTCTTCTGACCCGGTGATGGCGACACCGATATCATAGCCCAGGAAATCGCGCAGATCACGGTCGCCGAGACCGCCGACCACGATACCCTTGACACCGACCTCGATAGCCTTACTTACGGCATTGGCTGTCACCAGGGAGCCGCCGACCGCGACCTTGCCGGCCAAGTCGGCGGTTATCAACTCCTCCGAGAGAACGGTGGCGTTGTCAGGTGTAACAACCTTGATCTCCCCGGACGACTCGCCGCCGATACCGAATATTCCCTGCATGAACGATCCCATGCAGGCCACCACCACCCCTTCGTTGGGAATTACTTCCGTGACGGTGCCTTTCAGGTAGGCCTTTACCTCGACCGGGATAGGGTGCCCGCGCTGCAACACCTGGCCGGTCACTTTCGAGACCGATTCAAGGGTGCCGTCGATAGTCGCCGGGCACGAACTGGAGAACCACTTGATGAAAGCTCTCTTCTCGGCGATGATCTCACCTTTGGCAATGGGATCGCCCACGTTCTTGCACATTATCATGTCGATATCTTCCGGGGGAATGCCGACCTTGTTGGCGACGTTCAGCGGTACGACGTTGCCCGGAAGGTGTGTGCGGGCGACAACATCGTCGGGATTTACCTCGTCCCCGACCTTCACAATGACCTCACCCTTGAGCGGCAATATCCTCCGTTTCTCGACAAGCTGACTTCCCGTGACCTTCAGTCCCGGCGTATAGGCGTGAGCCATCTATCTCCCTTTCTGTATGCTGATAAATGCCATATAGTCTACTTCAGGCGCCTGATGACAACGAACAGAATCATTGCCAGCGCCACTCCCACAATCAGGTAGATCTTACTCGAATCCTCGCTGTCATCCGGCTGAGCCGTTTCCTGCTCGGGGGCAGCGTCCGCGACACGCACAATTTGCGATCCCGCTGCGGCCTCGATGTTCTCCGTTGAGAATGATATTACCATGTCGTGCAGCAGTCCCTTGGCCTGTTCAAACAACGAGTCAGGAGAATACAGGTAGAAAGATGCCATCCCCTTCTCATAGAACTGCATCATCATCAGGTTTTTCTTGATTACCTGGCCATCCTTGACGACATCACTGATAATTGTAACCAGTCTTTTCTCATCATCGTAATTCAAGGTGTTCGTCTCAGTATCTGCAAAGAAATCAGCCACCGAGGAGTAGGTGAAACTACGGTTGAACGCCTCTTCGAGGTCCCTTAAGGCCGAGTCAATATACAGTTGCGACATCTCGGCCACGGTGTCAAGCGTGAGGATGACATAGCTGCCTTCAAAGAATGGCCGCGAACTCGAATCGGCAAAAACCGCCTCGTAATCGAGAGCATCCCGGTCGGCCTGGTTGACGTACAGAAAGACATCAACCGTTTGGTAGTCGATCTGCTTCCAGTGATCCGGGTAGGTGATATAGAAGCCACCCTTCCAACTGACATAGTTGTCGGCCTGACCAGACGGAGAGGCCAGAATTACAAGCAGCAGCGCAAGCGCAATTGTTCCGTGTATTTTCAAGTCTATTTCCTTCCCGGGTCCGCCGGTCTGTCGCTCTTGGCTCCCGTCGGGTTCTTAGAGGTTTCCGGCGGGATAAGTGTCCAACTCGGTCATCCATTCTTTCAGGTGTCTCACGCGGTCTCCGTCACTCAGCGTGGAGAGATCGAACGGCCGCCCGCGAGCGTCGAGGATAATCCCCACCACTCCGCCATGCAGCATCGCTTCCACTTTGTGCCCGGGGCCGGCCCCGCAGTCGAAGCCCCGTTCCGGCTCCAGCGTCGCCCGTACAGTCAGGGGCAAGCCCTTTTCGTCAAGGCCGAGATCGAACTTCTTCATCTGGAGGTAGTTCAGAGTGCCGGACACGGTACCGGTGGGCAGGTCGATAACATACTTCAGAACCGGCCCGCCCTTCCTGCTTGTCCCGGCCGGAGCCACACAGGTGCCCAGGTGAATCAGGCAGTCCTTGATGAATACTTCGGTGGCGGCTTTCTTGTGAACCTCGGTAAGAACGCCTAACTGCGGCATCATGAAGATGGAGTCGACCGCCAACCGAGTGACCCCCTCCGGAAGGAAGGCGTCGATCATCATCAGGGCCGCCTGCTGCCGTCTCGGGGCGTGCGAAAGAACCCCGCCCGAACCGATGAGCATGTTCAGACTCATCATGTTGACAATCGAGCCGCCGGAGCTTGACTGCTCAAAGGCGTCGGCAATAGTCCGCTGCTGCTGGACGCCTTTCAATACCGTGGCAAAGCTCTTATGCTGGACAAAAGCCAGGCGCAGAGCCTCCTTGGCGACCGCCTGCTCAAGAATCAGTTCTTCCATAGACTGGGGAATGGTGGTCGGTCGGATCATCTTGTTCTTGATCCGGTTGCGAAGGTCACGCTCATCCAGGTCAAACGGCATCCAGCGCATCACCTTCGGGAGGCTTGCTTCCGCAAAGACATTGGAGATCGAGTACGACATCCCCAAGTTTGCCGATACGGTTCGGTTGAAAACCGGCTTCTCACCATCCGGCCTGAAAACCGAGAAGACATCGGTCGTGGCGCCACCGATATCCACCCCGATCGCCTCAATCCCGTACTGTTCGGCGATAGTCTGAATGATAAGGCCCACCGCGCCCGGAGTAGGCATGATGGGGGCGTCGGTCCAGGAC
This sequence comes from Candidatus Zixiibacteriota bacterium, assembly GCA_023132995.1. GTDB lineage: Bacteria > Zixibacteria > MSB-5A5 > GN15 > FEB-12 > JAJRTA01. The sequence continues at coordinate 2,745 of JAGLXI010000254.1, forward strand.
ATCAGTTTCTTGTATCCGGGTGCCTGCGCCATCACATGTTCCATGAACTGCTCGTGAATTTCTTCGCGGGCCGGACCGAGATTCTCGCGTTCGAGAATCGGACGCAGGTTGTCGACTACTTTGAGATCGACCTTGTCAGCCAGAGTTTCCCGTACATTGACGGTAGCGTTCTTGTTGCCGGCGTAGATAATCGGCAGCCGGTAGCTGGAGCCCAGGCGGGGTCGCGGGTCAGCTGCGGCAATCAGTTCGGCGATCTCAACCACGTGGGTGGTAGTGCCGCCGTCGATTCCTCCCGACAGGAGAATCATGTCCGGGCGCAGATGCCTGATGCGCTCGATCTGTTGGTGGGGCAGGCGTCTGTCATTGGAGGCGATGACGTCCATGACAATGGCGCCGGCGCCCAGGGCCGCGCGCTCGGCCGATTCGGCCGTCATCGAACGCACCACCCCGGCTACCATCATCTGCAGACCGCCACCGGCAGACGATGTAGAGATGTAGACATCAGTGCCCACTTTGCCGTTCGAAGGTTTTATGAACTTATCGTTCTCGTCCAGAAGCTTTCGGCCGGAGAGCTCCTCGACCTCGGCGACAGCATTCAGAACCCCCATGGTGACGTCCTCGAAAGGAGCCTCCACTGTAGTGGGCGCCTCGCCGCGAGTCATAAGGCGGTATTCTCCGTTATGGTACTCGATCAGAATCGCCTTGGTTGTGGTCGAGCCACAGTCAGTGGCGACGATGACCTTAATGTCTTGCGGATTGTCAAACCTGGCCATTAGCAAACCTGCTTTATGATGTCCACACCATTCCGTGTATCCGGTTGGGTTTCAATGTACTTACCCGTACCCAGCCGAATGTCTCAAATACACTAAACTTCAATACTAACAAATCCTCTCACGCTTGTAAAGGAGGATTTTCCGCAATACGCGATCTTGCCGCGACGGCAACCGGTGGGGATACCTTTGTGGGTGCACCAGCGTCGCCTGCGATTTCCCCGCGTCGCCGGGGGTGCTAACAGTTTGTTGAGAAAGCGTTTAGTCCTACTCGGAAGCTGGCGGATTTGTCATGCCCGTGATGTCGGGCGTCCCTGGCCGACATCTGACGACAGATAAAAAACGTTCGACAACATGGTGCGGGCCAATGATATGCATTCATGCCACACTTTTTCACTTGACTTGATATTGGAGGGGGCATAGATTTCTCGCTATCGTGCTGCACATGCAGGTGAATATGTGCGTCGACAGGAAGGCTCTGCCGTTCGTGCAGCATAAAGACGGCATGAGGCGCTTGAGGTTTTCCGGCCGAGACGGAAACGTACAAGGGAATAAGGATAGCCGTTAAGAAAGGTGGAATTGACGATTTGACTCCTTGCCTCCATACAGCCTCCCGCGCCAGTGCTTTGAGTATCCTGCTTTTTGTCTTTGCCTTTGTTGCTGTTATTCTCTCATCCTCACGGTTGTCAGCCCAGGAACAGGTTCCCACCGACAGTCTGACCCGTGATGCTGACAGTCTTGCTCTCGCCGACACACCTGCTCCCCCGGTCGGGGTAACGGTTGCCGACACCGACAACGATGCCGGTGGGTCGATCACGGTGTCGTGGATGCCATCGGCTGACGACTACTCGGGTGGCAAGGTTCGTCTCTATCGCATCCTTCGTGCCGAGGCCGTCAATGGTCAACCGGGGGAATTCACCGAGGTAGGTGATTCTCCGGCCGGTAAAGCTGATTATTCTACTGATGATGGAAACGCCTCGGATGATGCATCTTATTTCTATAAGATTGTTGCCGTCAACGTAGTCTATAATGAGGCGGGCGAGCGGTCCAAATTCACGTCGGAATCGGATATGGCCGGGCCGATCACATCAACGCCACAGTGGTTTCATAAACAACGGATCAACACCCTGGTCGGCATGTGTCTGTTATCGTTCTTTATCATTTACTACATTGTTCAGGCCAAAGCCGGCAAGAAGCTGTTTATCCGCAAGATTGCGGGAATGGAAGCGGTCGACGAGGCGGTCGGGCGCGCCACTGAGATGGGCAAGAAGATCTTCTACATCTCCGGCATCGGTGACATGGACAATATGATGACGATTGCCGCCATGACCATACTCGGAAGAGTGGCGGAGTTGTCGGCTCGGTACGAAACGTATCTTGATGTGCCGGTTTGTCGTTCGATGGTGATGGTGACGGCGCGTGAGGTGCTCAAAGAGGCCCATTCGAAAGCGGGGCGGCCCGATGCTTACAAAGACGACATGGTGCACTACCTGACCGATGATCAATTTGGTTACGCAGCCGGTGTCGATGGGCTTTTCGTACGTGAGAAACCGGCCACGATCTTTTTCATGGGACAGTTTTATGCCGAGTCGCTGATTCTGGCCGAGACCGGTAACTCGATTGGCGCCATTCAGATTGCCGGCACGGCGATGCCGTCACAGTTGCCGTTCTTCATAGCGGCATGTGACTACACCCTGATAGGTGAGGAGTTGTTTGCGGCTTCGGCCTATCTATCCAAGGAACCGAAACTGCTTGGGTCGCTCAAAGGACAGGATATCGGCAAAGGAATCGTATTGGCTGCCATATTGTTGGGAGTCCTGCTTGAGACATTCGGTGTTTGGCAACTCTCCAACCTGTTTTCGGTGATTGACTGATATGCGAAGAGAAATACCTCTACTCATCACGGCCGTAGTCGGCATCGGATTCGTCATCCAGTACTTTATTCCGCACTGGCCGTTCAGCAGGATGAGCGACTGGTTCTCCGACTGGTTCTCGATTGTGGGAGCTTGCGCCATCATCCTCGGTGCGCTCAATCTGTTGAAATTGTCCATAGAGAAGACCTATCGGCGCAAGGAGGACTGGGGTTACGCGGCGGTTATCGTTGCGTCTTTCCTGTTGATGTCTGTTATCGGGATAGCTGAGGGGCGTGGTTTCCGGAATCCCGGCACGTCGTTTGACTGGCTTTACAACTATGTATACATCCCGTTGTCGGCGACCATGTTCGCGATCCTGGCCTTTTTTGTGGCGTCGGCTTCATATCGCGCTTTTCGGGCTCGCAATTTCGAGGCTACACTATTGTTGATAGCAGCCTTCTTTGTAATGATCGGTCGCGTGCCGGTGGGACATACCCTGTCGTCGTTCATGCCGGTCGGGTGGCAGTTGTCTGATCTGGCCTCGTGGGTGATGACCTACCCGCAAACGGCCGGACAACGCGCGATCATGATCGGGATAGGTCTGGGGATTGTTTCCACATCATTGCGAATCATCCTTGGGCTTGAGCGTGCGCATATTGGAGGCGGCAAATGAGTACCCGAGCCAAAGAACTCATCGCCCTGGGCGCGATTACCCTGTTTTCCCTGAGCTTCTACCTCAACAAAGTGTGGAGTCGGAGAACGTTTGAGTTTCCGACATGGCTGTCTGTTATAGTGATTGCTCTCATCGGCTTGTCCCTGTTATGGATACTGATTCTCACCCTGAAGGGGAGACTGATTGAACGACGCGTGGTATTTATTTACGTGGGCTTTGCGGTGGCGCTGCCGTTTTTTATGTCGTTTTCACAGAAAAT
>JAGLXI010000255.1 GCA_023132995.1 Candidatus Zixiibacteriota bacterium
TATGATCCGCCTTCGGCGCCGGAGTTGCAACCGATGGCGGAGTCGATCATACGGGTGTGTTTCGAGAAAGATCTGAAAGTTATCGTCATGGGGCTGTGGCCCCAGGGACCGCAGCAGGCCAACTTAGCGCTGGAGAAAGTCTTTCAAGACTCGACGATCCGGGCCAAGGAGCTCCAATACGGAAGGGATTACGTCAATCTGGGATTTCAAACCGGCAATGAGTTTGTGATTCAGCGCATGGGCAGTTCCTTTGAGTCAATGTTTCCGAGCGACTATGAAGGCACGCCATACAAAGAGATACCGCTGGTAAGAAACGTGCGGAATTTTTCCAACATCGACTTCTCGGTCAATCTGTCGGCCGGTTTTCCCGGCACGGTTGAATGGGTGCAGATAGCCGTCGATCGGTATGGCCTCCCTATGGGTGCCGGCAATACGGCGGTGCAGGCGCCGGTGATGTATGCTTATCTCAACGCCGGGCAGTTAGAAGGGTTATTGGGCGGTATGAGCGGTGCGGCGGAGTTTGAGGCGGTCACAGAGTATCAGGCAAAAGGCACCAAGTTCATGCTGTCACAGTCATTTGCCCATGTGGTCGTGATCGCTTTTGTCATAATCGGCAACGTGGCCTTCTTCAGAAGTGGTCGCAAGTCGAAGTTGAGAGAGAATTAGGAGCCGGCACTTATGGAGCATTTCGCACTCTGGCTTTCAGCTTTCCTGACTCTCGGGATTCTCTCCTTCCTTTATAAGGACAATCCCTGGTACAAACTGAGCGAGGCAGTCTTTGTCGGTATCTCGGCAGGATTCTGGTTTGTGACTCTGTTCTGGGACAATCTCGTTGGCAAGTTCTGGGATGGCTGGCAGGATGAACCTATGCTCTGGGTGGGTGCTGTTCTCGGCTTTCTGATGCTATTGAGGCTGGTACCGAGGATTGGATGGATATCGCGCTGGCCGCTTGCCTTTATCGTCGGTGCTACCAGCGGTCTCTGGCTGATGAATTACTTGGCTTCGAACATCATGGTCCAGGTCCAGGCGACGATTCAATCGTTGCTGTCGACCAGCTATGCAAGTGGCTATGATGCCGGGTGGGGTGCGATGATCAACAGTCTGGTAATCGTCGTGGGGACCTTCACCGGGTTGGTTTATTTCTATTTCTCAAAAGAACACAAAGGTGCGTTTGGGGGAGCCGCTCGTGTCGGCATTTTCTTCATAATGATCACCTTTGGCGCTTCCTTTGGCTACACTGTCATGAGCCGTATGTCGCTCCTGATCGGCCGAATCGATTTCCTCTTAGGCGACTGGTTAGGGTTAATCAACTAGTGTCATTTCACCGAGGCAGGACGTCTTCTCTTGCATCCGGCTTAACAGCTCGCCTCGCTATTTTCATTATTGTCATTGCCTTCCTTGTCACTCCCACCTCGTGGAGCCAAGCCGACGGACCCGATCCTGTCCTGGCCGGGTCAGATTCCGCGCTCGCGTCTTTAGCGCCCATCACTTCGCTCGTGGCGGAGGACAATACTTACGACAATGGAAATGCCCTAAGGCTTATCTGGGTGCCGTCAATTGACGATCGGTTGATCGACAGCAAAATCATCGGGTATCGCGTATATCGCCTGGCCGGGGCCGGCGAACCTCGAGCCATCGCCGAGTTGCCTCCGGGCTCGAACCAGTATCTCGACGAAACGGTTCTGCGGGACTCGGTCTACTCGTACTATATCTCCACTTTAAGTGAGCGGGCGGAGTTTCCCTCGAACCGGACGGCGGCCATATCGCCGCAGCGTGAGTGGATAAATCTCGATCGCGGATACCTGTTCCTGATCGCGCTGGCAATTGCCGGGGCCGTGATCTATTACGTTACGGTCGCCAAACGGGGCAAGAAGCTGTTCGTTCGCAAGATCGCCGGACTCGAGGCCATCGATGACGCCGTCGGCCGGGCGACAGAGATGGGCCGACCGGTGCTGTTCATCCCCGGCATACACGATATGGACGACGTCCAGACGCTGGCGGCGCTGACGATACTCGGACGTGTCTCGCGCACCATTGCCGACTACGAATCGAAGATATTCATGCCGGTGGCGCGGTCGCTGGTGATGACGGCGGGCCGGGAAGTGATCAAGTCGTCGTATCAGGCGGCCGGCCGACCGGACGCCTACAGTGACGACATGGTCAATTATATCACCGATGAGCAGTTCGGTTATGTAGCGGCGGTTGACGGTATAATGGTGCGGGAGAAGCCCGCCACGGTTTTCCTGCTGGGGGCTTTCTTCGCCGAATCCCTGATTCTTGCGGAAACCGGCAACTCTGTCGGCGCCATCCAGATAGCAGGGACCGCCCGCCCGGCGCAACTCCCGTTTTTTATTGCCGCCTGCGACTTCACTCTGATCGGTGAGGAGCTGTTTGCGGCCTCGGCTTATCTTTCGGGCGAACCCCGGCAGCTTGGTTCGCTCAAGGGTCAGGATGTGGGCAAGGTTATAGCCATGGTGGTCATGACGGTCGGAGTGATTGCCCTGACGTTTGCCGAGGCGTGGAAGATTGAGTTCATGCAGGATATTCTTGACAGGTTGAGCATTATTTTCTCAACCAACTGAGGGTGTGATGAGACAATTGGTACCTCTGACAATTACGTTCTGCGTCGGCACGCTGCTGATTGTCTCGGTTTTCATACCTCCGTTGGGTGATCTCGAAAGAACCTTCACTCTCTGGTTTGATATTATTGCCGTCTTCGCTTTTTTCCTGGGTGGAGGTAACCTCCTGCGCGTTCATATCAACAAGCTGCGGCGGCGCAAGACAGACTGGGGATTCTCCATCGTCACCCTGGCCGGTTTCTCGACGATGCTGGCGGCGGGTCTTTTCAAAATAGGCAACCCCGGTGATATCGCCACTGCCGTTGATGCGCCGGGATCGATGTTCTATACCATCTTCGACTCGGTAGTGGTGCCGCTAGGCTCGACCATGTATTCCCTGCTGGCTTTCTTTGTCGCCTCGGCGTCGTATCGTGCTTTTCGCGCCAAGAACCGCGAGGCGACGTTGCTTCTGGTCGCCGCCTTCATAATCCTGTTGGGAAGAACGCCCTTCGGTTTGATGCTCACCGAGTGGGTTCCCGACTCCTTTTCCCTGTTGCAGATTCCCAATTTAGCGATCTGGATAATGAATTCGCCCAACTTAGCCGGGCAGCGGGCCATCATGATCGGCATCGGGTTGGGTGTTATCTCGATGTCTCTGCGGCTGATCCTCGGCATCGAGCGTTCCTACCTCGGAGGCGACAATGCCTAACGTCGGTGTCTTAGTGCCGCTGGTGGCGATCTTCGGGGGACTTATCTGGCTGCTGGTCAGAGCAATCCGCGGCCGCGAGGTCGAACGCCGTGTCATCTTCATGTTCATCTTCGTTGCCGTGGCCACGCCGATCCTGTTTCCGATCACCTTCCAGGAACATGCCACCCCGGTCGTGAAGAACCTGTTCGACCGCATCGAGAACCTCCCGTCCGGTTCGACAATCCTTATGTCGTTCGACTTCGACCCGGCCATGGCCCCGGAGGTGCAGCCGATGGCCAACGCGCTGTCGCGACATTGCCTGGCCCGGGAACACAAGATCGTGTTCATGTGTCTCTGGGCCACGGGGCAGTCGCTGCTCAACACCACCCTCGAGTATGTCATCAGGCCCGACTTCCCGCATCTTGTCGACGGTGTCGATTTCGTCAATGTGGGTTACAAGGCGGGCAACGAGGGCGTACTCAACGTGATCGTGTCCGACTTCAAGAAGATGTTTCCCACCGATGTCAACGGAGTCCCCCTGGACGGTGTCGAGATATTCGATAAGGTCGGTTCGTGCAAGGATTTCGACCTGATCCTGACCGTTGGTGGCGGTCGCCCGGGCCCGAAAGAGTGGGTGCTTTTTGTCGGTGACCCCGCCGACGTGCCTATCGGGGCCGGCGTGGCGGCGGTCGTGGCGCCGCAGTTGTATCCCTACTATCCGCGCCAGGTAATCGGTATTCTGGGCGGTATCAAGGGAGCCGCCGAGTACGAATCGGAACTGGTTAAAACCCATCCCCGGTTTGAGAACATGGAAAAACCCGGACTGCGTATGATGGGCCCCCAGACGTTGGCTCACGTGGTCATCCTGGCCTTCATCGTGATCGGCAACATTGCGTTCTTCAGAGGGCGCCGGGGGAAGAAGACCGAATGAACCGCTCCACGTACATAGTCGTCGGCGTTGTGGTCGTGCTGTTTCTGATAAGCTGGATTCTCAAGGCGGTCTCCTTGTCCGGTGAAGATGACGGCTACATCCTGCGCGGGTTCCTGATTACCATGTCGGCTTTCCTGACCCTGGCCATATTCTCGTTCCTTTACCGGGACAATCCGTTCTACAAGTTCGCCGAGCACCTCTTTGTGGGAGTCTCGGCGGCTTTCTGGATGACCCAGGGTTTCTGGTCGACGATAGTCGGCAACCTTATCCCCAGACTCTCGGCGGGTCTCTCGGGATTTTTCATGGTTCCACATCAGCCGAGCCCGTGGAATATCTCCTACTGGATACCGGTCATTCTGGGCATACTGCTTTTGATGCGCCTGTCCGCCAAATACGGATGGTTGTCGCGCTGGCCGCTGGCGCTTATCGTCGGCACCACGGCAGGTCTGAACTTCGTCCGGTACCTGCGCTCCGATTTCATTGTGCAGGTATCCTCGACTTTCGTGCCTCTCCTTGGCCGGGAACCCCACCAGTGGCAGGGCGCCGGAGCGTTTGTCTCCCAGCTTGACCTGTCGGCGACGGGACAACTGGCAGCCCTGCTGACCAACTGGGTCATTTTCGTGGGCGTATTTTGCGGCATTGTCTATTTTTTCTTTTCCAAGGAGCACACGGGCGTCTTCGGCCGGGCTTCAAGGGTGGGCATCTGGGTACTGATGATCACCTTTGGCGCCTCGTTTGGATACACCGTCATGGGGCGCATTTCGCTTCTGGTGGGACGGGTTACGTTCCTTTTCCGGGATTGGTTGGAGTTGATAAGTTAAGAAACTCTCTCATTGATACAGGGAGAAGTCTATGAAGAATAAATGCCTGATAGTTGGCCTATTGATGCTGTTCGGTGTGTCCTCAGTCTGGGCTCAGACGGAACCGCCTGGGGCGGATAGTACGGTGGTGGATTCCACCGCACTCTTCCCGGCGGCGGTCTCTGATCTCCGAGTGGTTGACAAACCGAACGATCACGGTCACGCTGTCATCGTGACCTGGGAAACTTCAGCTGACGATGGCGGCGGTAAGAACAACGTGTTGCGGTACGAGGTCTTCTATAGCACCTCGTTCGAAGGTCCTTTCGACAGCGTGGGCACAGTGCCGGCCGGTGAAAGTACGTTTGAGCACATCGGATCGAAAGAACCGTCGGACAAAGCGTTCGTAGCTGACTACACTGACCTTTTCTACCGGATCGACGCCGTTACGGCTGATCCGACTATTCGTACCACCTCGGATGTTCTGGGTCCGGTGCAGTGTTCGGGTCAGTGGTTCAATACCGGCCGCATTCCGGTGCTGGTGGCGGTGTTGATCTTCGGCGCGCTCACGGCGTTCTTCGTGCTGAGCGCCCGTCGCGGCAGAAAGCTGTACGTACGTCCGATCGGAGGTATCGAAGCGGTCGATGATGCCATCGGCCGCGCCACCGAGATGGGTCGGCCGATTCTGTACGTATTAGGCCTCGGTTCCGCAGCCGATGTGGCGACCATTGCGTCCTTCACAATTCTGGGACGGGTCGCCAAGAGAGTTGCGGAATACCAGACCGAACTAATCGTGCCCACCTACGATCCTATCGTCATGTCGGTGGCACAGGAGGTGGTGAAGTCGTCGTACTTCGATGCCGGTCGACCGGAGGATTTCAAGGAGGACTGCGTTCACTTCGTAACCCAGTCCCAATTTGCCTACGTGGCGGCGGTCAACGGTATCATGCTCAGGGAACTGCCGGCGACTTGTGTATATATGGGTAAGTTTTTCGCCGAGTCGCTGCTTTTGGCCGAGACAGGGTCACTGGCCGGCTCAATCCAGATATCCGGCACTGATGAAATCGCTCAGATACCGTTCTTTATTGTAGCGTGCGACTACACCTTGATTGGTGAGGAATTGTACGCGGCCTCGGCCTATCTCGGTCGTGAACCAAAGTTGCTGGGTTCGTTGAAAGCTCAGGATTTGGCCAAAGCTGCGTTTGTTGTGCTGGCGATAGTCGGGTTGGTGGCGGCCAACTTCGAATGGTTTGA
>JAGLXI010000256.1 GCA_023132995.1 Candidatus Zixiibacteriota bacterium
GACGAGCCCAATATCACCGCTTCGTTTGCATCACTGCTGTCAGACGAGGGCTATCGGACCGACATCGCCGCCACGGCGGAAGAGGCCCTCCGCAAATGCGAGGCAAGCGAATATGACCTGGTGCTATTGGACCTCAACCTGCCGGGCAGGTCGGGAACGGATTTCCTCAAAACGATCAAGGACGAGGCTTCTCCTCCTTTGGTGCTGGTGATCTCGGGGCAATCCGATATTCCTACTGCCCTTCAAGCATTGAAACTGGGCGCGGTCGACTATCTGGAGAAGCCGGTCGGGCCTGAGCGGCTCATATCGTCGGTAGGAGCGGTTGCCATGCTGGCCGCGGCGCAGCGCCAGCGCAGTGTCATGGCCGAGGAGATTGATAGCCGGTCAACGATTGTCGGCGTCTCCAAACCTGTCAAGGCGCTGCTGAAGACCATCCGGCAGGCGGCGCCGACCGATGTCACCGTCCTCATCACCGGCGAAAACGGCACCGGCAAGGAACTCGTGGCCACCCGGGTCTTTCTTGAGAGCGCCCGGCGGGAAAGGCCGTTTGTGAAGGTCAATTGCCCGGGAGTTCCGGAAACGCTGTTTGAGTCGGAGCTCTTCGGCCATCGCAAGGGATCGTTTACCGGCGCTGTGAGAGACTATCCCGGCAAGTTCGTCATGGCCGACGGCGGCACGATCTTCCTTGACGAAATCGGTGATCTCCCCCGCGAATGCCAGTCGAAACTCCTGAGAGTGCTGGAGAGCGGTGAGGTGGAAACGCTCGGCTCCGTCGAGAGCAGGCAGGTCGACGCAAGAGTCATCTGCGCCAGCAACCGGGATCTCCCCCGTCTGGTGTCCGAGGGACGCTTCCGCGAGGATCTGTACTATCGCATATCCGTCTTCGTTATTGACGTCCCACCGCTGCGCCGGCGGGCGGAAGATATCCCTATCCTTGCGGGCGAGTTCCTCAGGCGGTTCGATCCCTCGGGGAGTACGCGCCTGGCGCCGGAGGCGGTGGCTTTCCTTGCCACTCTCGATTATCCCGGTAACATACGACAGTTGAAGAACATCATCGAGCGACTAACGATCGTATGCCAGGGCAGAACCGTGAGCCTCGAAGACCTCAACTCGCAGCTTGGCGCGACTGGTCTGCAGGACAATAGCGGCGGCGAAACTCTCTCGCTGTCCGAGCGTCTGACGCGATTCGAAAGACAGCTCATCAGAGCGACGTTGGATGATTGTGAAGGTAACATATCGAAAGCTGCCCGCCTGTTGCAGATCGACCGCGGCAACCTCTCGCGGAAAATCAAGGAGCTCGGGCTCAAGAAATCGTGAACAGAAATTGTGACCGGGTGTGTCGTCAGCACACGGCAGGATGCCAAATGTCCACGTCACCGCCTGTGTTTTTCACAACTTGACTTGTTGGCACGCCGTTTGTTCTATGTTTCCAGAAAACGGAGGATGTCATGATAGCAAGGATAGTTAACGTTCTCGCAGTCGTTCTGGGATGCGGCGTGTTGCTTACGGCAGCAGCCATCGCGCAGGAAGCCCAATACAAGGAATACCGCAAGTCGAACCGTTACGACGAGCTTTTCCGCATTACGTTCGAGAAGGAAACGCTCACGATCTCCCTCACCGAGAACGGCGTGGAGCGGAGCAGCAGCTTCCTGCGCGCGGGCATCGCCCGCCTGGACAGCCTGATCTACGCCGGTGACCAGGTCATCTTTGATGCCAGGGGATTGATCCTGAACGGTGTCAGACGCGACTACGACCAGATACTCGACAGCCGGGTGGCTGATGGTGACGAGTCTATATCGATCACCTTCCTGACCCGGCCGAACAACTCGCCGCGAGTGGCTCGCCTCAAACTCGGCAACCGGATCACATTCTCCGAGCCCATCGTGGTTGAGGACGACGAATTCGTGCGCGGCGTTGTGTTCAGCGTCACCGGCAGCATCGAGGTTTACGGTGAAATCAACAAGGACATTGTCTCCCTGTTCAGCGACGTGTATATCGGACCGGTGGCGGTAGCTCGCGGAGACATAGCCGCGCCGTCTGGGAGAATCGACATCGCCCGCGACGCTTCCCTATACGGTGAGGCATACTCAAGCGAGAAGAAACACCGGGCGCGCAAGTACCGCTCCCACAGGAGAACCGACGCTTTCAATCTGACTACCGGCGATATGATATACTACAACCGGGTCGATGGTCTCGCGCTGGGGGGAGAATGGCGATTCGATGATCCCAATTTCCTGTTGCCCTCGACCTGGGTCAGGGGCGGCTACGCTTTCGCGTCTGAACGATGGCGCTTCGGGCTCGGACTGGAGCAGACGATTGTCCGCAGCCCCTCCCTGACCGTCGGAGGCGAATACTTCCGCGAGTTAGCCTCGGAAGACGACTGGCTCCTGGATGATGGCGAAAACAGCCTGTTCGTGCTGCTGGTGAAGGAGGATTTCAAGGACTATTACGAGGCCGAGGGGGGCAGGGTGTTCGTCAACTTCCAACCGGCGTCATCCTTAAGGTTCACTGTCGCCTACCGCTGCGAAGAGACCAGGTGGCTCGAAGCCCACCGTAACCTCTGGGCGCTGTTCGGCGGCGACAAGAGATTCCGCGAGAACTTCTCGACCGTTGAGGGCCACTTTCGCGACACCGGCATTGTCCACCTGGATACGAGAACCAACGGATACCTGTCAACCGTCGTGGATTTCGATACCGGCAACCCCGAGGATCGATTAGAGTATGCGAGCTGGCATCTCACCGGCACACTGGAGTGGTCCACGCCGGACCTGTCGTCTGATTATGATTACCGGCGCTACACCTTCGCGGCTCGGCGCTATCAGCCGATTACACGCCGCAGCATGGTGCTCTTGCGGGCCATGTATGGCGGCAGCGACGGCGAACTACCGATGCACAAACGGTTCTTCCTGGGGGGACTGGGGACGCTGCGCGGGTACGACCACAAGGAATACACGGGCAGCCGTTTCTGGATGGCCAATGCCGAGTATCGCTTTCGCTTCCCATCCACCGACATGGCTGCCTCTCTCATGTGGGATGTTGGCCGCATCGACCGCGCGTATGACGAAACGGAGTTTGGTGAGGTGAAACACTCGCTGGGAGCGGCCCTTCACTTCGGAGATGATCTCCGTGTAAATGTCTCCAAGCGCCTGGACCGATCTTTCGACGATGACCCCGAAATCTACGTCCGCTTCGAGCACGTTTTCTGAGTCCCTGTTCCCCGCTGCCGGATGTGATGAAGGATTGCAGACTCAGGTTGGTCTTGGGAATCGCCCTTCTGCTGCTCACGGCAGCGGCCCGGGGAGCAGAACCGATAGATTTCTACCTGCTGCGGGGCGACTCGAATCTGTCAGTTCTGCTCGACCTCTCGACGGTGCTGTCGGCCGGTCGGGTGAGTCGGATGCAGGAAGGTATCGATCTTGTCCTTGATTACCAACTGGCGCTTACTCGTCCGCGACGGGTCTGGGGCTCCACCACGGTCGCCCGGACGGAGGGGATAATGACTATCGGTTACCGAATCGTGACGGGCGATTACCACCTTGCAACGCCCGAGATGGGCGGCACGGAAGATCGACGGTTCGGCTCCCTGGCAAAGCTGCACCGCTTCCTTGCTGATTCCATCGTTGTTGAGTTGGCCACCTCGGCCGAACCGGACAGTCTTGCAAGATACGTTCTGAAGGTTAAGCTGACGTGCATATCCCTGACGGACTTCAACTTGGCACCGGGTGACAGCACCGGCACGTCCGCTGATTCACCCGTCCGGTACCTTTTCAGGCAGTTTTTATCCCTCACCGGCTACGGCCGTCAGGAGTACTCGACCCAATCGCGTCCCTTTGCGCTGAGCGAACTCCCTCGGAAATAGCCTCTTACTGACTGCCTCAGGCCCCCAGGATCAGCAGATACCCGGTTAACCACCGGCCGGGTTCATCCGATACATAATAAGGATTAGTGTTTACTATAGAGACGGAGCAGGATGAGGAACGCCGACGAGGAAAAGGCAGAAAAACACGCCGTGGGCGCTTTGCCTGACGACGACACCATGCCGGAGATAGTTCAGAAGCACGGAGACATCTTTGCGGACCTGGAGGCGACGCTGGACGAGGTGGCGGAAGCCAACCCGCGCATCGACAGTGAAGCCCGCGAAGCATGCCGGGCGACATCCGACCTGAGCGCTCTTCTGGAGGTATCGCTGGCGGTCAATTCCTCGCTGGTTTTGGATGACGTCCTCCAGATTGTCATGCGCAAGGCGATTGAACTGATGCAGGCCGAGCGGGGCCTGATCATGCTGCTGGACGATGACAACGAACTGCAGGTGCGCACGGCGCACAATCTCCGCCAGGAGGACATGACCGGGGAAAACTTCCGGATTTCCAGCTCAATTGCTTCCCAGGTAGCCGCTACGGGCAGATCGATATACGCCTCTGACGCCATGTCGGACGAGAGATACGCTCAGCAGGCGTCGGTGCTCGAACTCCATTTGCGTTCCATCATGTGCGTTCCCATCAAGGATCATGGAACCGTGGTGGGTATTATCTACGTCGACAATTCCAACCAGACCAAGGTATTTCTGAAATCAGACCTGTACCTTTTCGAACTGTTCGCCCAGATGGCCGCCAATGCCCTGCGCAACGCCGCCACTTACGATGCACTGCTTACACTTAAGAAATACAATGAGTTGGTCATCAAGAAATCACCGGTGGGGATTGTGGTGATCGACGACAACCTCCGCATAGCCACTATCAACCCCGTGGCTCTGGAGGTTTTGGATTTCAACCGCAATAACATCGCGCGCAGTGTTACCGGGCAGTCGGGCTCCGATTTCCTTGAGATGCTGCCGGAACACGAACGTTCCCGCTGGCGTGAGATGATCGCCACGGCGCTGACGTCTCGTGAGGATTACTCCGACCCACGCTACTTCCACGACACCGGTTACCAGGAAAAAGCGCTGTCAATCAAGATATCACGGCTCTCAGCTCTGCCCAACGGAGACAACGGTCTTATCATGACCATCGAGGACATCACCGAAATGGTGGTCATGGAGAAATACGTAATCCTGTCGGAGAAGCTGGCCGCCAAGGGCGAAATGGCCGCTTCCATCGTTCACGAGTTGAATAACTACCTGGCCATAGCTTCGACCAATGCCGAACTGATGGGGATGAATCTGGATCGCCAAGCCTACGATAAAGCCCGGTTCAACGCCAAATCGACCACCGAGAACATATTCAAGATAAAGCGGTTCGTGGACAGCATGATGGATTTCTCCAAGCCCGAGCCTGAATACATCAGCTACGACATCAAGCACCTGCTTGACGATCTGCTGTTTTCCCTTCGAGTCCAACCGCGATTCAAACGGACACGGTTCACAATCGATCTCGGCCAGGAGATACCGAACCTGGAGATGGATGTCGGTCAGATTCAGCAAGTGCTGATGAACCTGCTCAACAACGCCGCCGACGCCATCGAGGAGAGAGCCATCGGGAATCAGACTGACGGCGATAAGTTCAAACGGGAAATCGGAATCGCCGCCACTTATGACGACGAGCGGGAACGACTCACGGTCGAGATCTCCGACGATGGCATCGGAATGCCGCCGGAGACCATCGAAAAGATATTCAATATGCACTTCACCACCAAGAGGGGCGGCCACGGCCTAGGCCTGGCCAACTGCCTGAAGATCATCGAGAGCCATCACGGTGAGATCACCGTGGAATCGACCCCCGGCGAGGGTACCCGGTTCAGAGTAACACTGCCGCGTTTTCACGACGCAAAACCGAAGCAGACATAGATGAGCGTGACTCACGAGTTGTCCGGCTACAGGATCCTTGGACAACTCGGCCGCGGGGGGACGGCCGAAGTCGCCCGTGTATTCTCCCCCAAGCTCCACCGGGAAGCAGCCCTCAAATACGCCTCGGAGAGATCCGAGGGCGAAAACGTGGACTTCCCTCGCCTGTGCGCCCGCGAGTTCAAGCTCATCGGCAATCTGAGATTCCCGGGGTTGGTACATATCCTCGATTTTTCTCCGGGGAAACAGACCTGCCTTCTCATGGAACTCTGCCACGGTCCCACATTGGATCAGGTCGGACAGGTTGCCGACCTGAACGTGGCTCTTAACCTCATTTCCGCTGCAGCTCTCGATCTCGAATACCTGCGAGCCCGCTCCATCGTCCATGGTGACCTGAAAGCCCAGAATATCTTCCTGCCCCAATCCTGGCGGCAGAGAGGCGATAACAAGCTCTTCTATGTCAAGCTCTCCGATTTTTCCCTGGGTCGAACGGCAGACGAGCCGCAGGAAGAGCGGGCCGGTCTGGGAACCGTCGGCTACATGGCGCCGGAAACAATCACTGACAGACAATGTACAAGCCGTTCCGATCTGTTCGCGCTCGGGGTCATTTCTTACCGGTTGCTCACCGGTCGACATCCTTACATCGACGGAGACGACGCCGACCCGGTTCATGTCAACGCGCGGGTTCTGGAAACACAGCCGGAGCCGATAGAGAGCCTTCGACCCGACGCCCCTGCCCTCCTGGTTCAGTTGGTAGGCTCTCTGCTGGCCGCGAATGAATCCGACCGGCCCAAGACCGCATGGGAAGTCTGCCGGATTCTGCGTGAGGCTGGAGCCCGGTACCCCTTTGAGAAGGCACTCCGGCCGGCCCACCTGCTTACGCCTGGGAAGTCATACCGGGAGTCCGTGGAGTCGATCCTGGATCTCACCGACCGGCAACGCGAGCGCTTGGAACGGATATGCGCTGAAGACGGCAATTCCCTTCGTTTGGCCCTGACTGTCAACTTCCTCAAAGGCCTTCTCGTCTACAAAACAGGACGGTTCGCATTCAAGGGAGATGTCTATTGGCCGTCACGGCTGCGACGGGAAACGCTACGCAGGTACCAAGCCGCTACGTTCGGGGAACGAAGACTTTTGACTCGCGTGGCAATCGCAGGTGGCGTCACCATCTCCTGCAAATTAGGGTTGATCGGTGAGGGTCGCTTCTGTGACGTATCACCCCTGTTCTTTGAAACCCTCCGCCAGTTCATTCATGCTCACGTTATAAGAAAGCTGTCCTCCGGCCTGGCGGCTGAGGCAGAACGCCGGGAGTTGCACACCCCGGCGACAGACCTCTACCTGCAATCCGGGAACCTCGAGGGGGCGGAACGCTGCGCCTACCAGGCGGCCGTGGCTCTGAACAAGGAGCATCTCAAAAGCGACGCCCTGACAATCCTGGCCAGAGTGATCGGCTACGCGAGAATGATCGGCAGAGACCACGCGGTACGACAACTGTTGATGACCAAGGGCGACATCCACAAGGAAGTCGGCAACACCGCCTCGGCTATGGCCGCGTACCAGGCCATTGTTGATCAGTACGAGCAGGCTTCCCCGGATGCCATCCTGGCGGAAACGTACAAGAATCTCGGCGATCTGTACAAGATGAAACAGAACTTCCAGGCGGGTATCGAGTCGCTGCAAAGCGCCCTGGCAATCTACAGGAAGCTTGATGACGAAAGGGAAGTATCCCACACTCTGAACAACATGGGTAACATGTACTTCGTGGCAGCTGATTACGCCGCCGCCCTGCATGAGTACCGCACCGCCCTGCAAATCCAGAGGCGTCTGTCGGCACGATCTGATGTGGCCACGACTCTGAGCAACATCGGCTCCGTATATGCTATCCAGGGCCGGTTGGGCCGATCCCTGCACCTGTACAGCCTGGCCCTTCAGATCACCCGTGACATCGGCAACCAGAGCGAGATCGCCCGCCTGCTCAACAACCTCGGGTACATCCATCACCTTTGCGGGCAGCCCGGGAAATCCGTCGACTGCCTTATGGAATCCCTGGAAATAAACCGGCGGATAGGCAGCAAGAAAGAGGTACTGTTCAACCTCGACAACCTGACGGTCATAATGATATCAGCCGGTCAGCTACGGAAGTCCCTTCAGCACCTCAAGGAAGGTATGGCCCTGGCAGAAGCTCTGGCCGACAAACCGCATTTGGGCGCATTCAAGACAGCGTTGGGTACAGTCCTGAAACGCATGGGACGCTTTGGCGATGCCGATACCTGCTACCAAGAAGCCACACAGATATACGCCGACCTCGACGACGCCACGGGCAATGCCCGCCTGTCGATTGGTCGCGCCGACCTGGCTTACCACATCGGTGACGGCAGCAAGGCCTTGACGATTGCCACTGAGGCACTGGATGCGGCCTGCGCCGTCGGCGAAAAGCCGAACGAACTCGACGCCCTGTTGGTGGTAACCAGGGTGTCCGACAACGAGAAGTTGATTGGCCGGGCGTTCGATCTTGCCGACGAACTGCACCTCAGCCAGGAGCGTACCGTCTTTGCCTTCAACTCCCTGGCATCGAAATTACGTCAGGGGAACGCCACAGCGCACGACGAACACGCCCACAGAGCCCTTGCCGATCTCGACGAAATGCCGGACAACATTGAGGTACCGGGCTTGTGCAATACCGCCGCCGAACTGATGGTCGCATCAGATCGGAACGACCGTGCCCTGAGATACCTGCAGCGAGCTGAGAGAGTCGCCGCTGCCTCGGGTCTTAATCCCGAACTGGTCACAACATTTACGCTCCGGGGCATGATCGAAACGGCTGAGGGCGAATACGAACGGGGCTACGCCGACTACCGAAAGGCGCTTGAAATCAGCAGAAAGATCGCCGACGGCATTCACGATGAGAAAGACCTCCTGACTTACCAGGGCCGGCCCGCAATAAGGTTCCTGCAAGGAGAGATCAAGCGGCTGGTCACCGCTGTAGGAACAGTGGAATAACAGACCCCAGCCATGTTATCAATAAAAAAACCGGCACTCCTAAGCGCCGGTTTTCTCATAGGCGATCTTGCTCAGAACCTCTGAATCTGCACATTCACTCTTGGGAACCCAATATAGACGTCACGATTATAGTTTGTGCGATTATTCATAATGAACACCTGCACGGTGTCGTCCACCTGCCTCCGCGTGTCCGGAAGATCCCGGGTCATTACAAACAGCGGAAAGTTGGTCGTGTCAGTAACATAGTTCGTGGGTTCCAGCGTGATGAATACCGTGCCTTTAGTGACCCCGCCGCCGGGCACCAGGTTGACGGCCTGATCGACCCCGCCCGGGAGGTTTTTCAGGAAATCCTCACCCGGAAAGGGCGGAACACGGGCCGGGTTTGCACCATCCACATATGGATTGGCGCTGTCGGGCTGGTAAATATCCGTGAATTTGCCGGTTGTCAGCAGCCCGCCATCAATAGCGCGGAGTAGTGAATCGAATCCTGTGTTATAATTGATCCAGGCTGGGGGGGTAACCTCGCCGAGACTCGCTCCGAAGTCATTGATGATCGATGATACCACCCATCCCTTGTAACACCAGCCATAAGACGAATAATCAGGCAGGGGATAAGCGAGCTGTAAGAATGCGTCATACACCATGTTGGTGTCTGCGCCGGTACTGAAGGTGAGATTGACTCTCGTGGTGAGCAGGCAGGGATTTCCGGGTGTGCACTGGCCGGAGTCGCACTCCTCATAGGTTTCCACGTCGTAGAGTATAATCCGCTGTTCGACCGTGTCGAATCCAAAAATCCTCTGGATCACGGTATCGCGAATGTTCGAGATATCTACAATGCTGCGAACACTATCGCCGTCGTTCTCGGTGAAACTGTCCTTCCAGACGGTATCAATGGACCAACTGGCGAGCGCCGTCGTATCCTGCAGACGCGCCACTCTCTCGAAATATGCAGAGAACCAGATGGCCGCCCCGTCGGTGATAGGATCGCGACCGTCGGATGAGGACTCCATGTTGAACTCCAACGCTGACTGCGACACGGAGTCACTCAGCGGGAAAATCAGATCCAGGGGATGGTCTTCCGGGTCGATTATAGTGTCGATCAGCATCACCGGGCCAACACTCGTTTCCAGATCACGCTGGACGGTAATAAGAAGCCACTGGTAGGCGAGAACATCACCGTCAAACTCAAACCGATTGCCTTCTTCCCGGGGAAGACCGTTCTCATCGAGGTAGGTGTCAGTGTCGAAATCGTAGCAAAACCTGGCGATGGGGACAGCTTCATGAATGCTCTCATTGATCATAGTGTCGGCCACCCACAATTGGTAAACCATTCCCGGCGGACTGCTGGGCAGGCGTTCAGCCGACAGATCCAGGATCGTTCGTGATTTGCCGGTCATGATATCCTCAGGCTGAGAGCAGCCAAAGTAGAGAGTAATAGAACCGACAAGCAAAACCAGGAACAACACCCGCTTATGGCACCGTAACATCAAGTATTTCCTCCTCCGATTATCAATCGGACGTTAGTCTCCACAATTACAGAACTCCAATATAAGCACCCTCCTCAGTCACTGTCAAGCCCTTACTACCAGCGTTTTTGCGGTTCCTGATACTCGACGCGCGCACCCCCCCGAATATCTAAAGAAATCAGCGCCCAGGCCGATAAAAACCCTAAAGAGCCATAACAGTTTAGCAGGAAACCAAGCTCTTGAGCAAATGCCCCAACTGTCAGACCGCAATATCAAGCCCCGACGCTGAATTCTGTCCCAAGTGCGGCTGGACACTGAATAAACCGGCCGACCGGGTGAACAGCCATGAGGAAAGCCCCGACGGTCTGGACTTTGTTGTCACCGAAGCCAGCGATACAGATTCCGAGTTTGTGGGCGGTACAAGCAAATTCCCCGATGACCAGAACGACATCGACATCGAATCCACAAGCGACCTGATGGAAGGTGAAGCCCTGAGCAGGGACGGTGAGCCATCGCTGCCACGCCCTGCCAGCAGCGTCGACCTCAAGCCGATAGGAGAGTCGGAACCGCCGCCGCCGCCGGGACTTGAAGGAGACTCCCGGAGCATTTCGGGCAGGGAGTCAGAATCGGCACCGGAGGCGAACAAGTCGGATGTTCAAGTCCCCGTTCAACCCGGATTCGCCGCCCCAGGCGGATTGCGGGAGGGTCCCCGTGAAAGCGATTCCGGTCCCTACCTGACCGACCGCGAAAAAGAAGAGCTGATTAGGAAGATCGATGAGGCCAACCGATCCGCCGCCTCGAAACAGGAAGCTGTGACCAATCGAATCGATTCCACTTCGTCGACAACCGAAAATCAGTCAGGTCTTCCGCAGCCCAGGATGGCCGGGCGCGGCAAGGGCATCGCCTACTTTTACAAGAACTTCATCCAGGTCGTCAGCAGCCAGGCAATACATCCCGATGACGAACTGCTCCTCAACGATAGATGCTACGAACTCAAACCTAAGAGAATCGGCTCCGGAGCCATCATCGGCGGCAGTGTCGTCCTGTTTGCCATCATCCTGGTCATCGTGGGGTCACTTTTTGTCTCCGACATGGATCGCGGTACCGGCGAGATATTGGGCATGGCGCTGGATGACGGCGGACAGCCATACGTTCAAGGCAGCAGGATAAAACTTCCGGACCTGGGCATCTCGGTACGCTCTAACCCCCAGGGTTTTTTCCGGTTCGACGAAGTTGCACCGGGAACGCACAGGATAGAGTATCATTTCCCCGGCCGACCCGCCACAGCGGAATACACCACCGTCGCCGCCGGAGAGGTGTCGATGATCACGCTGAAGCCTTCAGTCGATGAGGCGGAGGCTTTCGGCTCGGTGTCGGGGGTTCGGGGTCAGTCCGGTGGGGCATCCATCTCCGGCTCGGTTCCTGACGGAAGCTTGCCGCCCGACGTTTCCAGACAGAAGCCGGTCGGCACCTCAAAGAAAAAAACGACAAAGACCGGTTTCTCGAAACTGATCCTGGCTGCCAGCGTCGACGGAGCCCGGCTGTCAATCGATGGTAAGGTGCTTGGGGCCGGAAACCTGACCTACTCGGGGCTGAAACCGGGCCGCCATACGTATGCTGTCGAGGCGGACGGCTACCAGCCGACGGCAGGCACTATCGACCTTGAAGCAGGCAAAACCAAGCGCCTCAAGGTGGCCCTTGTCCCGATGACGCAGGAACAACTGGAAGCCGCGTACTCGGCGGAAGACTTCTATTACGCAGGAATCTCGCATCTGAAATCCGGCGACCATGCATCGGCGGTGGACTATTTCACCAGAGCCATCAGCATCCAGCCCAGTTACGCAGACGCCTACCGCGCCCGCGCCGATGCCTATACCCGTGGATCGGCGCCGACTCTTGCCCACGACGACTACATCAGGGCAGCCGAGATTTTCCGCATGAACAAGGATTTCAACCCGGCTATCACGGCTTACAACAGCGCCATCGAGGTTGACGGCAAGTCACTTGCCGCGTACCTCGGAAGGGCAGAGCTGTACCTTCACAAGGGCGAAGAGATCGCGGCCCTGGCTGACTATGAGGCCGCTCTCAAGATCGACAAAAAGTGCGGCGCGGCTCACTTTGGCCTGGGCGAGGCCCGCTTCAAACAGGGCAACTACAAGAAGGCGATCCAGCACTTCAAGAAAGCCCGATCTCTTGACGAAAAGGACCCCCTGGTACACCAGTACCTGATGCTGAGCTACCTGTTGGTGGACGACACGAGAAATGTCAAGAAGTGCTACAAGACATTTCAGAAAGTGGCTTCTGAATCCGAAATTGACCGTTTCCGCACCGATGAAAGATTCAGCGCCGTACTCAAGATCGTGGAAACCGAGTGAGGAGCCTGTCTTATGACCGGGAAACTCAACTGCTGGGAATTTAAGAACTGCGGCCGGGAAAAGGGGGGGCTCTTGACGGAAGCTCTGGGTGAATGCCCTGTGCCACGGGCTATGAAGTTCGACGGTCACAACGACGGCAAGGGGGCCGGTCGGGCCTGCTGGATGGTTCGTGACTCTGCCTGCCGTCTGAGCGACGGCCGGCGCTCGCCGTCAAACCCCTGCTGCAACTGTGAGTTCTACAAGCGGGTGGTGTTTGAACAGGAAGGCGACACGCGCTTTCGGTTTACATCCGCACCTACGCCGTCCAAATCAGTGCCGTCTCCCAATATCGGCAGGACGTTGAAGTAGGCCGATTTCACCGGTCATCCGCCTTCCTTCCCACACACATGTACCGCACCGTGAGCGGGCTGAAGTGACATGGCATAGCCTGTCGCGAGACCATGTCTACCTTTTCGCTCTTGCCTGCTGAACTTTTTTCGCCTATGTTCGTCAGATTAGATAAACCAAAGGAATTTGCTTTAGCAGGAGGAATCATGAGCCACAAGCAGTCATTGGTCCCCATCGTGTTCTTGCTGGTCACACTGGCTATCGGCGCTACAGCCATCGGACAGGACAGCAGCAAAGCGGCCTCGATGCTTCACACCGGAGAATACATTCCGGACATTGCCACCTTCCTGCAGATCGGCGGAAACAGCCTCGCCGGCTATACGTGGGACGGCAAAGACGTCTTTATCAGAAGCTCGATGTCCGGGGCCTCTCAGATATACCGCATAACGGACGAGGGGTGGCCCTACCAGTTGACAACGTTCGAGGACGGCATCGACTTTTTCACGCTTTCCTACGGAGGCGACCTGGCCATCGTGGGGGCCTCGGTGGGCGGTTCCGAGCAGTCGCAGCTCTATCTCATGGACACTCAGACCGGCCGCACCATGCAGATCACACACTTCGAGGACATCCAATTCGGGGTACTCTCGTGGTCCCGGGATGACCGCTGGATATTCTACCGCTCCAACCAGGAAAACGGCCGCGACTTTTTCATCTATCGCATGGACATAGCCACGGGCGAGACAGAGAAGATCTTCGGTGATTCGACAGGTGTGAACGGATACAATGCCTTGTTGGACTTGTCGAAGGATGGCAGCAGATTGATCATCGGGAACTTCACCTCCAACGCGAACAACGACCTCTACCTGCTGGA
Source organism: Candidatus Zixiibacteriota bacterium (assembly GCA_023132995.1). GTDB lineage: Bacteria > Zixibacteria > MSB-5A5 > GN15 > FEB-12 > JAJRTA01. Next base: position 13,819 of record JAGLXI010000256.1, read on the forward strand.
CCTGGATACGCGTCAGTACACCAGGCTCACCGAAGACGACACCGATGTCCGCTACGATTCGCCGACCCTGATGCCGGACAACGAGACGATCTGGCTCACCTGCAACGACAACGAGGACGGCATACAGCGGCTGGCTACCATGAAGGTCGGCTCGCCCGAAATCAAATACGTTGATGACGGCTGGATCGACCCCCGGTGGGAGATCGAGCGTCTCGGTTTTTCGCGGGATTACAAGCGGATGGTCGTCACCATAAACGAGGAAGGCTATCTGCGCCTGAAGATGCGCGAAGTGGCGAATGGCAAAGAGATCCCCGGTCCTCCGCTGGACGGCATTCTCGGAGGGGGAGCCTTTGACAAGCACGGAGCCTGCCTGGTATCATTCACCGGCCCCACCCGCGCACCAGATATCTGGAAGTGGAATCCCAATACCGGTGAGTTGAAACAGTTGACTTTCTCGATTTACGCTGGCATCGACCGCTCGATCTTTAACGACCCGCAACTGATCAAGTACACGAGCTTCGACGGTCTGGAAATCCCGGCCTTTCTGTATCTGCCTCCGGGCTACGAAAAAGGAAAGCCGATTCCCTTCATTGTCCATGCTCACAGTGGACCGGAAGGGCAGTTCCAGCCGTACTTTATTCGCAACGTGCAGTACCTGATGCTCAACGGATACGGTATCCTGGCGCCCAACCCCCGCGGCTCCTCAGGCTACGGACGGAACTATATGAGCCTGGACAATTACAAGAACCGCAAGAATTCGCTCAAGGACTACAAAGCCGGTGTGGAATACCTGATCGAAAACGGGTACACCGAGAAGGGCATGATCGGTATCCGCGGAGGTTCCTACGGCGGCTACGTGGTGACGGGTATGATTACGGAGTATCCCGATCTATTTTCCGCCGCCGTTGACGAGGTCGGCATTGTCAACTTCAAGACATTCCTTGAGAACACCAAAGCCTACCGTCGCGCCCTCCGCGAAGCCGAGTACGGGCCGCTGAGCGATCCTGAGTTCCTCAGGGAGATTTCCCCCATTCACAAGGTGGATCAGATCGAGACACCGCTGCTGGTTATTCACGGGGAAAACGACCCGAAGGTTCCGGTGAGCGAGGCAAGGCAGATCATCAAGGCCATACAGTCACACGGCGGGATCGTGGACTCGTTGATCTTCCCCGACGAGGGTCACGGCACGCGCAAGCGCGTGAACATCATCGCCAGGTACCGCAAGCAGGTGGAGTTTTTCGACACGCACCTCAAGCCGGCAGCAATCACGGAGGATTGATCGACCGTCACTGTCGGTAACAGGTTGTATCCCGTGCGCGGCAGGCGAGAAAGCCGGCCGCGTACCGGGTTTCCTGCAACGCCCTGCCGGGCTGCGAGATGAACGGCCGGGTGGCCGTCTCAAACTCTGTTTGGGGCGGATTGTATGCGTAGTTCAAGGCCAAACAAGTTTGACCTTGCCACCCCGCCCGCATCACCAGTTGTCAGGTGTCGGGCAGGGACACCCGACACCACACCAGATACACCATGATTGACTCATCATGCGACAAGAAGCGTATTCTCGACGAACTGGCCCGTGAACTGGCCAAATACAAGAGCCGAAAGTACCGGATAGACGCCCAGCGGTTCCACAAAACGAAACTCACCCAACCGCTGGTGCTGAAGGCCGCTGTCGTCAGGAAGATCGCAGCCATGTATTACCGTCAGATGAAATCCTGGCCCGCTAAGGAAGTGTTCGACATGTGTGAATTGCTGCTGGAGTCGAACCTTGAGGCGAGAAAGAGCATCGCCTTTGACTGGGCCTGGCGACGCCGTGGCGATTACCGAAAAAGCGACTTCCGACGCTTTGAATCGTGGGGCAGGAAGCATTTCAACGGATGGGGTTCGGTCGACCATCTTTGCACCGGCGCCCTGGGTTACCTTGTCTACCTCTACCCTGAGCTGACAGCTAAGACCAAAAAGTGGGCGCACTCAAGAAACATCTGGATGCGGCGGGCGTCGGCGGTGTGCCTGATCTACTCCTGCAGACGAGGCGAGCAGTTGCGCGATGTCTTCCAAGTGACCGATACCCTCCTGACCGATAAGGAAGACCTGGTGCAGAAGGGGTACGGCTGGATGCTGAAGGAAGCCGCCGACAGCAACCGTGACAAAGTATTCGCCTACGTCATGAAGCGCAAGGATGTGATGCCTCGCACGGCGCTGCGCTACGCTATTGAGAAGATGCCCCCGGCCATGAAGAAGCGGTCGATGGCGAAAGACTGAGATGCTCCGGCGTCACAGACCGCACTTGCGCCAGCGGGCCAGCACCATCTCCACGAAACTCCCCACCTCGGCGATGACCTTCCGGTGGAACTCCCTGGCCCGTTCCGGATTGAAATCGGGATACCCCTCCCCTTCCTTGTAGAGAAGAATGGTACCGGGCACCGGGTAGACATCGACGCCGGGCCGGACGTAATAGGCCATCTCCGGATCGTAGGCGTCGGTATCGACGAGATCGTTGTCCACCGCCTGCACCATGGCGGTTTCATCGATGCCCCCATGACCACCGATCTGCCCGAAGAACTCCCTGGTTATCTCGCCGCACAACTCCCACCAGTGAATCACGCATACATTGACCCGCCTGTCGCGGTGGAGATCATGGGCGGTGCTTTTAAGAGCGGAGTTATTGCCGCCGTGGCCGTTGAGGATAACGACATTCCTGAATCCCGTATCGGTGAAGGAGACCACCACCTCGCGCACATAGGTCTCAAAGGTCTCGCTGGTAATACCCACGCCGCCGTTGTAGCGATAAAGCGACCTGGTAACACCATAGGGAATGATCGGGGCCACCAGGCCATTTATGCGGTCGACTATTCCTTCAGCGATAGTCTCTGGGATGAAGTTGTCGGTGCCCAGACAGGAACTCCCGTGACCCTCCACCGTCCCCACCGGGAGAACAACGGTGTCGATTTCAGCCGGGACCAGTTGCTGTACCTTCAGCCAGGTCAGCTTTTGCAGTTGCCGTTCCATCTACGATCCTAACTTGGCCAGCAGCCGTTCCATGATGATCTCGGTTTCGCGCGCAGTTGTCTCGTCCCCCTCGTAGCGATACTGGTTAATGTCGCGAGCCATGATTTCAAGATCGTCGGTGGTTTCCACTGCGTACCATATCTCCAATTCCGACCAGGCCAGGCCTTTCTCCGTGAAGGCCTCGGCCACTTCCGAATATATCGACGGGGATTTCCAGTCAAAGTCCGAGAGGTTGATCCGAGGAGACGTAGACATACCAATGATATAGTACCGGCCTTCAGGAGTGGG
>JAGLXI010000257.1 GCA_023132995.1 Candidatus Zixiibacteriota bacterium
TTCCAGCGCGCGAAATAATCATTGCCACAATTGGGACAATTTACAACCTCGGTACCGATGTCGAGGAATCATCAAATCTGATAGACAAGATGCGCCAGGCGAGATGGGAATCAGGGCCGAAGCAGGGCAATAGGGTCTTCTCGGTGGCGGTCGCTCTCTCGATCATGGTCTTTTTTGCCATCTCCTGCCAATGTGGCGCAACCGTAGTGACAATTAAGCAGGAAATGGGCCACTGGTCCTATGCCCTGTTTGTTTTCGGATATATGGGTATCTTGGCGTATATATTGTCGATGATTGTCTATCAACTTTTCAGCCGGTTGGGTTTCTGATGGGTATCGACTGGCAGCAGGTGCTAATCTGGCTTCTCCTTTGCGGAGCTGTCGCCTACCTGATCGTTTATACTGTTTGGCGCAGGCGTAAGAGAGACAAATGTGCAGACTGTGCGTTTCGGGGAACTCGGGACCGTGAGGAAACCCGGCGACCCAAGTCTGATTGACTCACTTCGCGGCTCGCGTTATATTCCTGCTTAGGAAAGAGTTCTGAAATGTATCAAAACGTGCCGGTTCTTCTGGGGCAGTATCGTCCCCTCGATTCCTTCTTGCATCGTCTTGATGTCCGGTCCAAGATCATCCCCGTGACGCTGGTTCTAATTTTGGCTCTGATGACCGGTTCACTTGCTTTCTATCTGGTCATCCTGGCGACGCTGATTGCGGCCCTTCTTCTGTCCGGTGTCGGATGTCGGACTCTGCTCAACAACTTCCGGCCGGTTTTCGTGCTGGTGCTTATGACCGCCCTGTATCATCTGGTTTTTTCTGAGAGGGAATCAGCGGTCGTCGTGGAACTCTTCGGCTGGGAACTGACCGAGGGTGCCTTGCACGTGGCCGGTTTCTATTCGCTTCGCCTGGCTCTGTTCATCTGTATCGCCTTCCTTATCACGCTGACCAGTTCCCCGTCCGACCTGGCCGAGGCCTTAACGAAAATGCTGCGCCCCTTGGCGTGGCTTCGTATTCCGGTCCAGGAACTGGGAATGATTATGTTCATGGCCATTCGTTTCATCCCCATTCTGTATGAAGAGTTCCTGGCCATCCGGTACGCTCAAATGATTCGCGGCGTGGATTTCTCCGGGTCTCTGGTCAGTCGTCTGAGAAAGACCACGTTCATTATTATCCCCGTATTCGTGGCGGCAATCCAACGCGCCGACGATGTCGCCCTTGCCATTGAAGTCAGGGGTTATAATGGCGAACGCCTCAGGACATTCTATTCCAGGGTGCACTTCGGGGAAAAGGAGTGGCTTTTCCTTCTGGGGACAGCCGCATTCGTAGTATCGTTATTCGTTGTCACTCTGTAAGGAATGCCGGAAAGAAACATCCGCATAGTCGTCGCGTACGAAGGCACCGCCTACGCGGGCTGGCAGTCACAGCCGCGGGAACGCACCATCCAGGGGGAAATCACGGCGGCCGTCTTCAAAGTCACGGGGTGCAAAGTAAACCTCATCGGGGCCGGGCGCACCGATGCCGGCGTTCACGCCCTCGGCCAGGTGGCCAATTTCAGAATCGACCACCGTCTGGAGCCGGCCAGGTACCGCGAGGCCCTGAATCATTACCTGGATGACGATATTCGTGTGAAGGATTCCCGGGAAGTGGACTACGCCTTTCACTCCCGCTACGGTGCCCGGTGCAGGCGTTACCGGTATCTCATCGGGCGGGAGAAATCGGCCGTGTACCGCAACCTGCGTTGGGAGCATGACCGCGAAGTCAGCATGTCGGAGTTGCAGGCGGCGGCGTCCATGATCGAGGGAGAACATGATTTCGGCCCGTTCTGCGTCATGTCGTCCCGGAAGGACGATAATGTCTGCCGTATCGAACATGCCCGCTGGCGACGGGTGGGGCCCCTGCTGGTGTTCGAGATCACGGCAAATAGGTTTCTGCATGGGATGGTTCGCTCGCTGGTGGGAGCGATGGTCAACCTGGCGACGCTCAAGCCCGATCAAAACAGGCTAAACTTGACTTTGGAAACATTCAAGGATATCATTACTTCTCGTACGGAAGAAAGAGTTGTGTTCACGGCCCCGGCCCGGGGTCTGTACCTGGTGTCGGTTGCATACAACGAAGGGATACC
>JAGLXI010000258.1 GCA_023132995.1 Candidatus Zixiibacteriota bacterium
GGGCCGGTCTCGGCGGAAGTACTCTCCACTGATCATGACAGCATGATCAGCGAGGCTGAGAACCTGGCGGAGATCGCCGACAACATCGTCGTCAAGATACCGACCATTCTGGAAGGACTCAAGGCGATCCGGGCACTTACGGAGCGTGGTATCAAAACCAATGCCACGCTTGTGTTCTCTCCGGCTCAAGCTCTTCTCGTGGCCAAGGCGGGAGCCGCCTTCGTTTCGCCTTTCATCGGTCGGCTGGATGACATCTCAAGCGACGGTATGGATCTGGTCGGCAAGATCGTCACCATCTATGGCAACTATGATTTTCCCACGGAGGTGTTGGTGGCCTCCTCGCGCCACCCGATGCACCTTGTCGAGGCGGCCATGATGGGGGCGGATATCATCACCATGCCCTACAAAGTAATCACCAGGCTCATTGAACATCCGCTGACCGACATCGGTCTGAAGAAGTTTCTCGCGGACTTCAAGGAAGCTAAGAACGGCTGATGATCGCCAGGTATACATTGCCGGAGATGGGGGAGCTCTGGACCGATGAGAACAAATACCGAACCTGGCTTAAGGTCGAAATCGAAGCCGCGCGGGCGATGGCAAGACACAAGATAATCCCCCCTGCCGCCGCGAGAGCTATCGAGCGTAAGGCGGATTTCGATATCAATCGCATTGACGAAATCGAACAAGAGGTTAACCACGACGTCATAGCCTTTCTGACTTCGGTCTCCGAGTTCGTTGGCGAAGAGGCTAAGTATCTGCATTTCGGCATGACGTCTTCGGATATGCTTGATACGGCGCTGTCACTGAATATCAAACAAGCCTCGGCGATTATCGACAGGAAAACGGCGGTCGCTCTCAGGCGGATCAAGGCCCTGGCTCTCAAACACCGAATGACCCCCTGCATGGGACGCACCCACGGCGTACTGGCCGAACCAATGACGCTGGGACTCAAATTCGCGGTATGGTATACGGAGCTGTCGCGTCGCAGGGAGCAGTTCCGGGCCGCAACAGAGACCGTGGCCGTGGGCAAGTTCTCCGGTGCCGTGGGCAACTTCGCCAATCTTGACCCGAGTATTGAAGCGGCGGTATGCAAGCGGCTGAAACTGCGGCCCGCCGAGGTTTCAACTCAGGTTATCCAGAGGGACCGGCACGCCGAGTACCTGACATCGCTGGCGCTGATGGCCTCGTCGCTGGAGAAATTCGCCACCGAGATCCGCAGCCTGCAACGGACCGAAATCGGCGAGATGGCTGAGGGGTTCACCCGGGGCCAGAAAGGGTCCTCGGCCATGCCGCACAAAAAGAACCCGATCACGGCTGAGCGAATAACGGGGCTGGCCCGACTGATGCGGGGTTACGCACTGTCCGCGATGGAAAACATCGCCCTGTGGGGGGAGCGTGATATCGCCCATTCCTCGGTGGAGAGGGTCATCATTCCGGACGCCACTATTATCATCGACTATGTCCTTCAGAAGTTCATCGAGCTCCTGGAGGGACTGGTGATAAACGAGAAGCGGATGATGGAGAACGTCTTCTATCGCGGGGGAGTCGTGTTCTCGCAAAGACTGTTACTCAAGTTGACCGGCCCGGCGGGTTCCCGCGACACAGCCTACCGGATGGTGCAGCACAACGCGCTGGCCGCGACCGAAGGGAAGGGCGCATTCCACGAGTTGGTAAAGCGTGACGGCGAGATCCGAAAGTACTTAAGCGAGCCGGAGATCGATGGTTGCTTCGACTTAGCTTACTACACCAAGAATGTCGACAGCGTATTCAGAAGGGTGTTTGGGAAATGATTACTCGCGATGGACTGACACTGATCCTGGTCGGCTTCTGTGTGACCGCCGTGTTGCTGATGGTGGCCGTCAGGTGGGACAGCATGCTGTTTGCGGCTCTGGCGGGGTTGTTCGCGCTTCTCTCCGTTTGGACTGTTTTCTTCTTTCGTGACCCCGAGCGGAGTTTTCCGCCCCAGGAGGGGATTCTCACGGCTCCCGCTGACGGCAGGATATTAGGGGTAGAAAAGATCGCTCATGACGATTACGTGGGCGGAGAAGCTCTGCGGATTTCCATCTTTCTTTCTGTGCTTGATGTCCACATCAACCGCATCCCGGCCGACGGGGTGGTCGATTTCGTAAGATACCAGCCGGGAAAGTTCTTTGTGGCATACTGCGACAAGGCTTCCCAGTTCAATGAACATACTGATATAGGGATTATCACTTCATCCGGTTACAGGATACTCGTAAAGCAGATAGCCGGAACCATCGCGCGGCGGATAATCTGCCGCCTGAACGCCGGTGACACTGTAACGGCCGGGGAGCGGTTCGGCATGATTCGCTTTGGCTCGCGGACTGAGCTTGTCGTCCCATCCGGCTCGCGGCTGCGCGTCAAGAAGGGCGACCGCGTCAAGGGAAGCCAGACGATCTTGGGTTTTCTCCCGGAGCCTCCGGTCGCTGCCGACAGAGCAGAGAAGACGACGGAGGAGAATGTCGAACTATAGAGGCATTTTCCCGGGAACCTTCACCATGGGCAACGTGGTCTGCGGTTTCCTGGCTATTCTTTCGGCGTTCGAAGGTAATGTCACGACCGCCTGCTGGCTGGTTATCCTGGCCGCCTTTCTTGATGCCCTGGACGGCAAGATCGCCCGCCTCAGCGGTGGCGCCTCGCGCTTTGGCGTGGAACTGGATTCGCTGGCCGATTTCCTCTCGTTCGGCGTGGCGCCGGCGGTTATTGTATATTCCATCAAGCTTAGCGCGCTGGGTAAGTGGGGCTGGCTGATTTCCGTCGTGTACATAATGGCGGCCTCGTACCGGTTGGCACGTTTCAATCTGCTGGCGGACACGGAAGAGAAGAAGGACTTCGTGGGATTGCCCGTTCCAGTGGCTGCGGTGGTACTGGTGTCGTTCATCATTTTCTCTTACGAGTTCTGGGGAGAGTTGCGGTACGGCCAGTTGCTGGTGTCGATGATTATCCTGTTTGCTTTCCTGATGGTCTCGCAAGTCCGGTATGACACCCTGCCCGAGCGCTTTGATACCACTGAGCGCCGAATCAAGCTGGGTGTTCTGCTGCTGGCCGGGGCGGCTATCATATTCAGACCGAGACTGTTGTTGTTTCCATTCAGTGCCTCCTATATATTGTTCGGGATTGTAAGGGAGTTCTACCGGTTGTTCCACAGGAGTGTCGGCCGGGTGACCGGTCGCCCTTATCGAAGACGGAGAAACGATAGGAAATCGGATCATGGACAGTAACGAAAAGGCGGTTGTATACGTAAGGTTGAAAGAGGGCGTCCTGGATCCACAGGGACTGACGATCCACAAGGCGCTGCTCCAGATGGGCTACTCGGACTTCCTGTCGGTGCGGTCGGGCCGTTTCTTCGAGTTGGAGATCAATTCCGAGTGTGCCGACATTGACAGGAAAATCGGCGAGGTCTGTTCCAGGCTTCTGTCCAACCCTGTCATCGAGGAGTTCACGGTGGAGAGAATCCGATGAAAGTGGGTGTGGTGACATTCCCCGGTTCCAACTGCGACTACGATGCCTATGCCGCCGTGAAGAGCGTTCTGAAGGAGGACGTGGAGTTCCTCTGGCACAAATCCACCGATCTGTGTGGAAGCGACATGGTGATACTCCCAGGCGGATTTTCCTACGGGGACTATCTGCGGGCTGGAGCCATCGCGCGGTTTTCACCGCTGATGGAGGAGATCGTCCGGTTTGCGCACTCCGGGGGGATGGTCATGGGGGTATGCAACGGGTTCCAGGTCCTGACCGAGTGCGGGCTTCTGCCCGGTGCCCTGATGCGTAACAGTCACCTGCGCTTTTGTTGCAAATATGTCTACCTGAGGGTCGAAAACAACGGCTCCCGGTTCACCGGCGCCTGCCGCCCCGGTGAGATTCTCAGGATTCCCATAGCTCATGGCGAGGGCAATTATTACTACTTCGAGGACGACATCAGGCGTCTGGAGGACAACGGCCAGGTGGTGTTTCGTTACGTTGACCGTGACGGCAGGGTTAACGATGAAGCCAACCCCAACGGATCGGCAAACAATATCGCCGGGATTATCAACCGGGAGGGAAACGTGCTGGGCATGATGCCGCATCCGGAGCGAGCGGTCGAGGACCTGCTGGGTTCGGCCGATGGTCTCAGAGTTTTTGAATCCGTACGGACGGCCTGTTCGGCGATAGCCGAGGCGGGTGGCAATTGAAGGCCCGTGAAGTCACATTTATCGTGGTTGCCCTGATCTTGGGGGCGACGATCGGCGGGTTGATCGGAGATATTATTGCCACCTTTCTGCCGTCGGGCGCAGCCAAGATCGTCCTGAACAAGTCAATCGAGATCGGCCTTGATACTATCAGGGTTGATTTCTACGCGATATCTTTTACCTTCGGACTGAGCTTGAAAATAAACTTCATGTCCGTATTGGTGGTATTGTTAGTGATAGTCTACTTCAGATGGTGGTATCTGTAAGCGGACCGGCTGGTCCAGAGGTGTTGCATGTTTGGCATGGGCCCATGGGAGTTGCTGCTGGTTTTCCTGGCGGTGCTCCTGCTGTTCGGAGCGAAGCGGCTGCCCGAAATCGCATCGGGATTGGGCAAGGGAATCAAGGAGTTCAAGAAGGCGGTGAAGGATACCTCTCAGGAGTTGAAGGGAACTCTTGACGAGGAACCCGAGAGTAAACCGCCGTCAAAGCCCGATGAGAAAAACGACGCCGGCAAGTAAGTCCGGCTGAAGTGACAGAAGACTCCGGTGGTGCTAAGGATGAGCGACGGCTTCACAAAGAACGATGCTGAAAAGATCGGCGGTGTCCTCGGTGCTGAGTCGGTGAGGTTTGAGAAGGATCATTTCCGCCTCAAGTTCGACAACGCTGAGGAAAAGCGCTCCCTGGTATTGCAGGTTTACCCCGAGGTCAGCCTGGGGAAGACCCGGGGCATGTTGGTTGTCGTGTATACCGGAAACTCCCATCTGCAGCTTCACAACTGCACCGGTTATGTGGTTTCCGACGAGCTTGGCGAGGTCACGTTTGTCGCTGAAACGCAACGACGCCTGTCCGGCCTGGTTGTCGAGCGTGGGGCCTCATGCTCGCTTTACTCAGGCATAAACCGCGAACTCATCTCGTCTGATTTCACGCAACTGGGTGTTGAGGTGATGCTCTCCGGCGTGGCCCTGTCCCTGACCGAAGACATTCTCGCCCCCGATGAGGGCGACAGCGAAGGCTGACAAAACTCGCCCGCGCCCTGTCCCAGGGCTTCCGTTCCTGTTTGTTCTTCATCTGTATTGGTTATTCGGCGTCGTGCCATTCGGCGCTGCCCCCATGATGTTCCTATGATTCCAACATGAATAAGAGGCCGTCCGGTATTACCGGGTCGGCCTCTTGACGGGATACGTCGCCTTGTCTCTCAGACCCACTTCTTCAGTCTCTGGTGCTGAACGCTTCCACGAAGTCGGACAGGTCAGCCATTATCTCGGATGCTTTCTGGTATCTCTCAGCATTGTCCTTCTTGAGGGCGCGGTCTATAATGCGGTCAAACAGCAGTGGAATCTGCGGATTGATATTTGACGGCTTCTCCGGTTCATGGTTGAGCACCGAGTACATCAGGGAGGTGATGTTCTCGCCCTTGAAGGGTCGCTTGCCCAACAGTAGTTCGTACATGACCACACCAAGAGAGAACAGGTCTGCCCGGTGATCCGACTTCTGACCTTTAAGTTGTTCCGGGGAGATGTAGTTCGGTGTTCCCATGGCGATACCGGTCTTGGTCATGGAACTGGAGTCGACGCGGGCGATGCCGTAGTCCATGACCTTGGCGCGGTAATCTTTCAGAATCATTATGTTGGCCGGTTTGATGTCGCGATGGACGATACCCTGTTCGTGAGCGTACTGGAGGGCGGAACAAATCTGCATGATGATCTGAGCGATAATCCGGTAGTTGAATTTGACTTTCTTCTTGATCATTTCTTCGAGGGTTTGTCCCTCAAGGCACTCCATGGCGATATACTGCAGGTGTCCTTCCGAACCGACGTCATAGATGGTGACGATGTTGGGGTGCGAGAGTTTGCCGGCCGCCTGGGCCTCGCGGTAGAGCCGTTCCTTGAGTTCGGCCAGCTCTTCCGGATCGTTGACGAAATCCAGACGGATGGTCTTGAGCGCGACAGGGCGGTTGATGGCCGGATCTACACCCCGGTAAACCATTCCCATAGCTCCCTTGCCGAGAACGCCGCTCACCTTGTAGCGACCGAGGCTCTTGATTTCGCTGGTTTGCGCAAGTCCGCCCGTACCGTTCGCAGCAGTCGGCTGTGGCGTTGCGAGAGCGTCCTCGAAAGCAGCCGACGTCTTCGGGGCGATTTCCTCTTCGGGCGCCACTGTTGGTGGAGGGGAATCGGTTGTCCCCGGTTTGAGCGCCGCTGTTTTCTCAATGGGCGTTTCGGGAACACTCGGCGTCGCCGCCGTTTCGTCGGTCTCTCTCCCCAGGTTGAGCGCCTGGTGGTCAAAGGGCTGGTGCTGAGACGCGTCAATCATCGCCGTCGGCTGGTTCTCCTGGTCGTGCCTGGATGCCCTGATCTCTCGCATCGGCACCGGCTCCAGCGATACCTGCCGGCGCTTACCGACGTCAACCCTGGGCAGTTTCGTCTTGATCTTGTCTGTGGTCGCAACGGCCTCTCCCCGCAAGAGCGCGGAGTCCAATAGAAATGATGCTG
>JAGLXI010000259.1 GCA_023132995.1 Candidatus Zixiibacteriota bacterium
TAACATTAATTGTGAGGCAATTCGGTACCGCGCCCGGCGTTGGGGTTTTATCCAAAACACCTTGTGGTTGCATACGAAAACCCTTATTATATATAGTTATGCAAGATCGAGGACAGAACCTCATGATGCGGCCGGACGAAGAGCGGAAGCTCGCAGCCGCATGGGGAAGCCCCGCTGTGTGGATGAGTCCAGCGCGAACCGACGAGGGCTTCCCGGATTCCCGGCAGGGGAGAACAGCAATTATGCGGCCTGTACAAACAGGCTGAAAGAGAGAGTTATTTGTAACGAAACCCGCACCTGAGATGGAAGTTGGCCGGGACAAGCACAAAAGAGGCGCGGGTTCAAGAGCGGTTTTAGAGGATACTGTGACAAGAGCAACTACTGTGATTTCACTGGCAACTGTGGTGGGGGTGTTTCTGGGAGGTGCGGCAGGCTACTTCTGGCCGGAAGGAATGCTGTCGCTCGGCTTTATCGGGGAGCTATTTCTTAATGCCTTGCGGCTGGTGATTATTCCACTGATTGTGGCCGGCCTGATTACCGGCGTGGCATCAATCGGAGACATCCGGAAAACCGGTCGGTCGGCCGCTACCGCCCTGGTTTACTTCGTCGGCACAACGATCATAGCGGTGGGCATCGGCCTGGCCCTGGTAAACATCATTGGTCCCGGATACGGAGTCGAACGGTCCACCGAACTTGCTTCCGGGCAATTGCAGGAGGTTGGCCGAATGACAGCGGGCGAGATCGTCTCAGCCCTGATTCCTGCCAACCACATCGAGGCCATGTTGAACGGGCGCTACTTTGGGATTATCCTGTTCTCTCTTCTCTTTGGTGCGGTCCTGACGACAATGGCGTCCCGCCGCCAGCCGGTGGTTCAGTTTTTCCGCAGCGTACAGGAAGCAGTCATGAAACTGACTCAGCTCCTGCTTTATGTCGCGCCTGTGGGACTGTTCTGCCTGGTCGGCGCAGCCGTGGCCGCTAATGCCGCTCACGGCGGGATACTGTTTGATAACTTAGGGCCATACCTTCTCGTCTTGGGGATCGGCTTTGGGGTCCACGCCGTCGTTGTTTTGCCCCTGGCTGTGAAGTTCCTGGCCCGCCGTTCTCCATGGACATACCTGCGCGACCTGGTTCCGGCTTTTTCGACGGCGTTCGGGACCGGTTCGTCGTCGGTAGCCCTGCCGGTAACCTATGACTGCGTCGTGGACAAGAGCCGCGTGGACAGCCGCGCCGGCGCCATGACGCTACCGCTGGGGACCACCATCAATCTTGACGCCACGGCGATGTACGCGGTGGTCGCGGCGATATTCGTGGCCCACGCTTACGGTATTTCTGTGTCTGCGGGGCAGATGATCCTGATGGGGCTGGTGGCCGTGGCCGCATCGATCGGAGTCGCCGGCGTTCCCGGGGCCGGCCTGATGATAGCAGCGGCTGTATTTGGAGCCGGCGGTTTCCCGGCGGAGGCTTATGCCGGGCTGGGGCTCGTAGTCGCGGCCGACTGGCTGGTTGACCGTGCCCGGGCAGTAGTCAATGTTTGGAGCGATGCGGCCGGAGCGGCCGTGGTGGCCGAGCGCATGAGACCAAAAAGAACCGCGACAAGACGAAAGAGTGAACCACCCCTGCGTACCGAACGACGCTCTTCAAGGCAGCCCTACCGTGCTGCCAGTGAACGCCGTCGTGACCCGGCGACAGTCGCGCGGGACGGACAGCGAGAGTCGCGCCACCCCAAGCACCCACCCACCGACAAACCGCAGAGTCGTGAACGTTCCCGGCCTTCCGCGGGACGTGGCGAACGCAACGGGCACAGCCGACCCGGTGACAGTGCCAGAACCAGACCGACGGCCAAACCTTCTCCCTTCGAAATACCGGCCGGAAAGCAGCCGACAGTTGATCTAGAAAATCCCATACCTGCGGCAACTGTCGAACCCAGCAGCGGCCGTGGAACGAAAGCGGCAAGACCGTCCCCATCAAGGATTCCCGTAGCTGACGTGCCATCGGGCAAGAAGACCTCGAGCGAATCAGTCGTCGGATCAACCTCCAACGCTGACCGAACCGACAGGCCGGCTCGCAAGTCGTCGGCCCACTCCTTCGCCGGAGACAGACCATCCGGCGGCCGCTCTGCACCCAGGTCTTCTCGCGCAGCCAAATTGCAGGACGGCAGAACACGCAGGGTCGACAACAACTCCAGCGCGAAACCGCCCGAGCTATCGAAGGAAACCGAAACAGTGCCGGCGGAACTGGCAAGCGACACCATTGAGCGCGAAAGATCCCGGGTGGTTGCGCAGTTGGCCGAGATGAAGAAGATCGAGGAGCTGCAGAGAACTGAGGCTACTGTCGATCGTCACGATCACTTGAGCCCGCCCGGCCCGACGGATTCGGCCGAGCCGGAACCGGCGGCAGAGCACGCCGACTCTCCGAGGATCGACTATCTCTCCGAGACCGAAGCGGAGCCGGCCTCCGATATCACTCCAACGGGCGTCACCGGTGTCCCCCCGGCTGCGGAGCGCGAATCTTCGGAGACGCCGACCGACACTCCGGCTGTCGCATACGGACGGCGTACGGGCCAGAGAGGACACAGACCCGGGAGTGACAGTAATAGCAGCGGCGATCAGCCATCGGCCCCGACGCCTGAATCGACCGAAGGATACGCCCTGAAGAACCAGACGTTTGGGCGTTCTAAGAAGAAGCGCACCAGGTAACGTGGCCGAAGGACGGGGATGAGCCCGGCAGCGGAATCGCATCGCCGTGGCTGTGACCAGCAGATGAGGTCGCCCCGCCTGGATAACTTCCGGGCCGGGCTATCGCAGGCCGCCACCGATCTGCCCGGCTCTCACAGGCGATGGACAGGCCATCGGCGGTGGAACCATCTGGCTGCCTTTCCACTACAACAGGATAACGATGTCAAAAACAGTTGATTCCTGCCGGCCGATTCGCATAGATTACTGCACGAGGTGGTAGTGTGAACGGATTCAAGGTCTTCCTTATGATGCTTGCCCTCATGGGCATCTTCATGTGGGTTGGTTATGCAGTCGGCGGCCGGGGCGGCATGGTGCTGGCCTTTGTTCTGGCCAGCGTGATGAATTTCGTCAGCTACTGGTATTCGGACAAGATCGTTCTGCGCATGTATCGCGCGCGGCAGATCTCCGAGACGGACCACCGTAGATTGTTTCAGGTAGTCAAGCGGGTAACCACCCAGGCCATGATTCCCATGCCGAAAGTGTA